>NZ_JBFAIA010000073.1:0-37670 GCF_040654455.1 Nonomuraea sp. NPDC050691 | reverse complement strand
TGTTGGCCGAGGCGCGCAGGGGGGCGAGCTGCCTGGCCAGGCCCTCGGCGCGCAGGTAGTCGAGCTGGTCGGCGTCGCCGAGCCGGGTCTTGGACGGACGCGCTGCCGGAGACCGGACCGGACGCGGCGGCCGAGGTCCCCGAGGGAGGCGAGCCGGACGCGGCGGCGGAGACGCGGGCGAGGCTGCGGGCCACCGCGTCGGCGTCGCCGCTCGCGTGGCCCGTGCCCAGCACCCTGGCGTACGGCCGGCCGGCGCGGGCGGCGCAGTGCTCGGCCGACTCGACGACGAACGCCACCGCCGCCGACCCGCGCACCGCCCCGGCGGACCCGGAGTCGTACGGCGACGGCACCGGAAGGTCGTCGGTGTCCAGGGCGGCCGTGCCGGGCGTCTCGTCGGCGGCGACCACGAGCACCACCTCGGCCTTGCCGGACCGGATGAGCTCCAGGGCGCAGTCCAGCGCGATGGAGGCCGAGGCGCCGCCGTTGCAGATCGTGGTGGTCGGCCCGCGCAGGCCGAGCGTCTGGCAGACGGCGCCGCCGGTGGCGTTGAGCACGACGTTGGAGAAGCTGAGCACGGCCGGCTTGTTGGGGTTGACCGCGATGCTCTCGTCGAAGCCGCCGGTGCTCTCGGCCGACCCGGCGCCGGTGGCGAAGATCAGCGCGACGTCGTCCAGGTCCTTGCGCGGCAGCTTGAGCCCGGCGTCCTCCCAGGCCAGCCGGGAGGCGGCGATGGCCAGGCGCGACAGGTGGTTCATGTGCCGCCACAGGGAGCGCGGCGCGAACGTCCGGCCCTCCAGCGACGGGGCCCGCCCGGCGCCGTGCCGGCCGGCCAGGACGGCCTCGGTCATCTCGGCGACGCCGGTGCCGGCCCCGGTGACGGGCCCGAGCCCGGTGATCACCGCTTCGCGGCGCGGCAGCTCCTCGTACGGGCGGGGCTCCCCGGGCCGGGTCAGCACCAGGGAGACGTTGTTGCCGCCGAAGGCGTAGTTGTTGGACACGACGGTGCCGATGGGCATCGGCCTGGCCGTGGTGGGCACGAAGTCCAGGTCGCCGGCCCGGCCCTGGCCGTCCTCGTCGAAGCCGATGGTCGGCGGGGCCGTCGCGTGCCGCAGCGCCAGCACGCTCGCCACCGCCTCGACGGCTCCGGCGGCGCCCAGCGTGTGGCCGACGAACGACTTGATGCTGCTGGTCGGCACCTGGCCGGCCCGCTCGCCGAAGACCAGGCGCATGACCTTGGCCTCCATGGCGTCGTTGGCGGGGGTGCCGGTGCCGTGCCCGCTGACGTACTGGACGTCGCGGGGCGTGAGTCCGGCGTCGGCGAGCGCCCGCCGGACGGCGCTGGCGCCGCCGCGTCCGGTGGGGTCGGGGGCGGTCGCGTGGTAGGCGTCGGCCGACAGGCCGTAGCCCGCGACCTCGGCGAGCGGGACCGCGCCCCGGGCGAGGGCCAGGTCCAGCGGCTCCAGCAGCAGGAACGCGGCGCCCTCGCCGAGGTTCAGGCCGTCGGAGTGGCTGTAGGGGCGGCACGGGCCGGTGCTGAGGGCCTGGAGCCCGGCGAAGCCCGCGTACGTGCCGAACAGCAGCGGGTCCACCCCGCCGGCGAGGACGGCGTCGGCCTCACCGGTGAGGATCTTGTCCTTGGCCAGGCCGACGGCGTTGCCTCCGGCGGCGCAGGCGGTGGACACCAGGATGCGCGGCCCGCGCAGGCCGAGCCGCTCGGCGACCACGTCCTGGGTGCGGTGCATCGGCTGGTACCGGCCGGCCGCGTCGGGCGTGGCCTGGCACTTGCCGAGGATGATCCCGAACCGCTCGGCCTCCACCTGGGAGGCCGTCAGGCCGGCCATCCCGATCGCCTGGCGGGCCGCGACGAGCGCGAGCCGGGCCGTGCGGTCGAGGGAGGTGTCGGAGCCGGGGAGCTGGCCGGCGATCCACTCGTCGGGCACCTGGCCCGCGTGCCGGGCCGTGAACACGGCGAACGCCTCGTCCTCGACCGGCGTGAGTCCGCCCTGACCTGTGGTGAGCCGCTGCCAGAACTCGGCTGGGTCGCGGCCGGCCGCGCAGATGATGCCCAGGCCGGTGACGACGACGGGCCGCAGCGCCATGTTTGTCTCCTTCTCGGCGCACCGGGCGATCAGATGATCGGGATGCTCCAGCTCTTGGGCACGATGTACGGGCTGGTCAGGGTGGTGACCTCGGTCCCGGCGACGGTCAGCTCCAGACCGGCGGCGGCCAGGTCCTGGTCCACCCGGGCGAGGCCGAGCGTGGCGCCGAGGCCGACGCTGTGGACGGCGTGGACGACCTCGCCGATGTCCTGGCCGTTCACCCAGACGCGGGTGCCGGGCGCGGGCACGCCCGCGCCGCCGGAGAAGCCGACGGTGCGCCGCCCTCCACCGGCCTCGAACGCCGCCAGCACCGCCTCGCGGCCGACGAACTCGTCCTTGGTGACGTCGACCAGCCAGTTGGCGCCGATCTCGACGACGGTGGCGCCCTCGGTGACCTCGTGGCGGGGGATCGGCTGGCGCACCTCCAGCATGGCCAGCTCCAGCGCCTCCTGCCCGGCGGCCTGGGCGTGCTCCAGGGACTGGCGCCACAGGTCGGCGGCGTGCTCGACGGGCACGATCATCTGGTAGCCGTACTCGCCGGTGAAGCCGGTCCTGGCGAAGACGATGTCGGCGCCGTTCCAGGTGGTGTCCACGACCGACTCGAACGGCAGCGACGCCAGCTCGGCGTCGATGAGCCGCCCGACGACGCCCCAGGCGTACGGGCCCTCGAGGCCGAGGACGGTGAGGTCGCCGGAGCGGTCGGTGATCTCGACGCCCTCGTCGTTGTTGGCGCGGAGGTGCGCGAGCAGGCGCGCGCCGGCGCCGCAGGAGCTCTCCAGCAGGATGCCGTCCTCGCGGCCGAAGGCGAGGACCTGGTCCACGACCTGGCCGCCGGCGTCGAGGAGGAGGGACATCATGCAGCGGTCGGACGTCAGGTACTCGACGTCGCGGGCGAGGACGCGCTGGGCGAAGGCCACGGCGTCGGGGCCGGTGATCTCGATGAGGCCGTGGCCGCCGAGGTCGAGGACCGCGGCGCGCTCCCGGAGCACCTTGTACTCCTCGTCCAGGGAGGAGAAGCGCAGCGGGACGGTGACGTCGCCCACCTGGCCGTAGACGGTCTCCTGGGGATGCGCGGACGCGAGGACGCTTGCCATGTTCACACCTTTCGCACGGGACGTTGACGGGACGGGTCGGCGATCGTCAGGTTTCCTTCGGCGGCGACCTGGCCGTCCACCCGGGCCGACACCCGGTACTCGGCGAAGCCGGCCCCGCCGCCGGTCCGCTCGGCCGTCAGCGTGAGCTGGTCGCCGGGGACGACGGGGCGGCGGAACCGCATCGACCTGACCCCGGCCAGGTAGCTGATCTCGCTGGCCCCGGCCAGGGCGAAGACCACGCCCGCGAGCTGGGCCAGCGCCTCGGTGATCACGATGCCGGGCAGGACGGCCTCGCCCGGGAAGTGGCCCTGGAACCACAGCTCGGTGCCGGAGACGTTCTTGACGGCCGTGCCCTTGACGCCGGGCTCGACCTTGCCGACCCGGTCGAGCAGCAGCATCGGCCAGCGGTGCGGCAGGACGGCGCGGACCTGGTCGTGGGTCAGCCCGTTGACCGTCTCCCCCGCCGGCGGCGCCTCGGCGAGCGTCATGCCGACGCCCGCAGCGCGGGGTTGACCTCTTCGGCCAGCCGCGACACCGAGCCGAAGACGGCCATCTCGCTGTCGTAGAGGGCGACGCCGAACTCGGCCTCGATGGCCACGTACAGCTCCAGCACGTCGAGGCTGTCGAGTTCGAGGCCGCGGCCGAACAGCGGCTGGTCGTCGGTGATCCAGTCGGGGTCGATCTCCAGGTCCAGCCGCGACACGATCATCTTCTTGATCTGGCTGCAGGTCTGCTGCCGCTCCGCGGCCCGCGCGCGCAGCTCGTCGATCGTCATCTGGTCCTCCTTGAACGGGGGGGGAAGGGGAGACGGCTCAGCCGAGGCCGCCGCCGTGGGCGACCACCACGGAGCCGGACATGTACGACGCCTTGTCGGAGGCGAGGAAGCTCACGATCGAGGCGATCTCCTCGGGGCGGCCCATCCGGCCGAGCATGATGCGCGACTCGTACTGCTTCTTGATCTCCGAGGGCACCTTGCGGGTCATGTCGGTGGCGACGAACCCGGGCGCCACGACGTTGGCCCGCACGCCGTGCGGCGCCGCCTCGTTGGACAGCGCGTGGGTGAAGGCGATGATCGCGCCCTTGGACGCCACGTAGTTGGTCTGGCCGGGGAAGCCCCCGTCGAGCCCGCTGGAGGACGACAGGGTCACGATCGCCCCGCGGCGCTGGTGCTGCATGAGCTTGAGCGCCTCGCGGCAGGCGAGGAACGTGCCGATGAGGTTGGTGTCGACCGGGGCGCGGAACTGGTCGAGGCTCATCGTGAGCAGGTAGCGGTCCAGGGTGATGCCGGCGCTCGTCACGAGGACGTCGAGCCGGCCGTGGTCGGATCGCACGCCGCGGAAGAGCCGCCGTACGGACTCCTCGTCCGTCACGTCGGCCTGCACGGCGCTCGCGCTGCCGCCCTCCTCCTCGATCAGGGACACGACGTCCTTGGCGTCGCTCCCGGAACGGGAGTAGTTGACCACGACGTGGGCGCCCTCACGGGCCAGGTCCAGCGCGACGGCCCGGCCGATGCCGCGTGAGCCGCCCGTCACCACGGCCACGGAGCCCTCTGCGAAAAGCATCATCCGTCTCCAGGAATTGAGACAATCGCGGATCGGCTTATCCGGATCTTCAATCAGTAAGCTACTAAGCCCTGACATCACGGCTGTATCACCCGGTTATCCGCGCATTGACCAGAACAATGGCGATGAATGACGCTGGCGCCATGAAAATCCTCGACGTGGAAGTGTTGATTGTCGGGGGCGGCCCGGTCGGCCTCTCCGCCGCCATCGAGCTCTCCCGGTACGGGACATCGACGCTGCTCGTCGAAAAACATGAGGGCACGTCAATTTTTCCGAAGGCCCGCCTCGTCACCACGAGGACGATGGAGATCTTCCGCGCCTGGGGGATCCAGGACGAGGTGGAGCGCGCCGGCATGCCGCGCGAGGAGTTCCTCGCGGTGGGCGTCGGCAGCTCGCTGACCGCGGACGACTTCGTCAGGTCGGCCGCCGCGCTGCGCCGGGACGCTCCCCAGAGTCCCACCTACATGTTCCTGTGCTCGCAGGACATCCTGGAGGTCATCCTGCGTCGCCGGGCCGAGTCGCGGCCGGGCACCGAGGTCAGGTACGGCGCGGCCATGACCGGATTCCGGGAGACGCCGGGCGGTGTCGAGGCGGTCGTGTCGGACGCGTCCGGCGAGACGCTCGTGCGCTGCGCGTACCTGGTGGCGGCGGACGGCAGCCGCAGCGGGATCCGCGAGGAGCTGGGCATCGCCACCGAGGGGCCGCCGCCGCTCGGCCACATGATCAGCATCATGTTCGAGGCCGACCTGAGCTTCCTGCCCCCCGAACGGCGGGCCGCGCTGTCCTTCCTCACCGACCCGCCGTGCGCGGTGGAGGCCGTCGACCACCGGCGGCGCTGGATGGTGCAGACCGGCTACGAGCCCGAGGAGGGCGGCGGCCCGGCCGACTTCACCGAGGAGGTCTGCCTGGCCGCCGTGCGCGGGGCCGTCGGAGTCCCGGACCTGCCGGTCACCGTCCTCGGCGTCATGCCCTGGCTGCAGCAGGCCATGGTGGCGGCCTCGTTCCGCTCGGGGCGGGTGTTCCTGGCGGGCGACGCCGCGCACGTGGCCACCCCGCAGGGCGGTTTCGGCATGAACTGCGGCATCCAGGACGCCCACAACCTCGCCTGGAAGCTCGCCGCCGTCCTGCGCGGCACCGCCGGCCCGGCCCTGCTCGACACGTACGAGCCCGAGCGCCGTCCCGTCGCCGCCCGTACCGTGGACGAGAGCCTGCACAACGCGTTCATCACCTTCCAGATGATGGAAGGGCGGCTGTCCATGCGGGAGGCCATCGAGCAGCAGGCCGGGCGGCGCAGCTCGGAGGGGCTGGTGCTGGGCTTCCCCTACGACTCGGCGGCCGTGGTTCCGGACGGGACGCCCGCCCCGGCGCCCGATGACCCCTACCGCACGTACGTGCCGACGGCCCGGCCGGGCCACCGGGCGCCGCACGTCTGGCTGTCGGGCCCGTCCGGCCCCGTCTCGACGCTCGACCTGCTCGGGCCGGGCTTCACGCTGCTGGCTGCGGCCGGCGCCGGCTGGCCGGGCGCGGCGGAGGAGGCGTCCGCGCGTATGGGCGTCCCGGTGGCGGCGGTGGAGATCGTCGCCACGGACGCCGCCGGCGGGCCCGGGAGCACGGAGCACGGCTCGTTCGCCTCTCCCACGTGGGCCAAGGAGTACGGACTGGAGGCCGGTGGGGCGGTGCTGGTGCGGCCGGACGGGCACGTCGGCTGGCGCCACGCCGACGGCCCCGCCTCCGCCGCCGCCCTGTCCGCCGCCCTCGCCACGATCCTGTCCCGCACCCCCTGACCCCCCTTCACCCGCGCCTGCACCCTCGTCACGGGACGGCGGCGCGCACTCAACGGGAGAACCGTCAGCCGTACCCGCTGCGGGCCGGGCGGCGGGACTGGAGCCGGGCCGCGCCCAGCCGCAGCGACAGGGGGCTCCCGCAGGAGGTGGCCACCAGCTCGGACACCGCCTGCGCCCCGACCGCCGTGTCCACCAGCAGGTCGGCCAGCTCCCGCGCCTCGGCCTCCGGCAGCGGCCGCAGGAACTCCCGGTGCGCGCCCTGCCGGGCCACCAGGTCGTCGAGGGGGTCGGTGCTGGTGATGACGACCCGGCAGCCGGCGCCTCCGGGCAGCAGGGCCCGCGCCTGTTCGCCGTCGCGGACGCCGTCCAGCACCACGAGCAGCCGCCGCCGCGCCGTGCAGCTCCGGTAGAGCGCGAGCTTCTCGGCCCGCCCGGCCGGGAGGTCCGCCCCGGCGACGCCCAGCGCCCGCAGGAAGCGGTCCAGCACCGCGTCCAGCCCGCCCCCGCCCCTCCCGTCCCCGCGAGCACCGTCCGACGTGGCCGGCCCGGCCACATGACCGCCGTCCTCCGCCGTGAGCTCGGCCATGTCGGCGTAGAGCTGGCCGTCGGGGAACCAGTCGATCCGGCTGTGCGCCCACCGCAGCGCCAGCGTGCTCTTGCCCACGCCGACCGGCCCGCTCAGGACCGTCACGGCCGGGACGGCGACCTCCGGGTCGGGGCGCAGGGCGGTGTTCATCGCCTCCAGCTCCGCCTCGCGCCCCACGAACGGGAGCACCTGCGGCGGGAGCTGGCACGGCACGACCTGCCCGGGCAGGCTCCGGTGGGCGGGGGGTCTCATCAGCGCGGACTCGTCCCGCAGGATCTGCTCGTGCAGCCGCCGCAGCGCCGGGCCCGGCTCCAGGCCGATCTGGTCCAGCAGGTAGCGGCGGGTCTCCTGGTAGGTGCGCAGCGCCTCGGCGCGGCGGCCGGCGCGGTACTGGGCCAGCATGAGCTGGGCGCGCACGCGTTCCCGGAACGGCGACTCGGCGACCAGGGCGAGCAGTTCGGGGATCACCTGGTGGTGCCGGCCGAGCTCGATCTCCAGCTCCAGGCACGTCTCCAGCGCCTCCAGCCGCGACTCGGCCATCCGGGCCACGTCGTAGCGCAGCCCCCGGAAGTCCTCGAACGGGTTGCCCTGCCACAGCGCGAGCGCCTCGCGCAGCACCTGGACGGCCTGCTCGCGCAGCCCGGCGGCGGCGTGGCCGCGCGCCTGCCCGACCAGCGCCTTGAACCTGACCCAGTCGATGCTGTCCGGGGCGGCCCGCAGCAGGTAGCCGGGGCTGGAGGTCTCGATCACCCCGGCGCCGAGGGTGCGGCGCAGCCGGGAGACGCAGATGGCGACCTGCCGCCAGGCGCTGCGCGGCGCCGACCCGGCCCAGACGGCCTCGATCAGGCGCTCGACGCTCATCACCCGGTTGGCGTTGAGCAGCAGGCAGGCCAGGATGGCCAGCTCCCGGTTGGCGCTCATGGGCAGCTCGGCGCCGTCCTTGAGCACCGTGAGCGGCCCCAGGACCCGGAACTCGAACGACGGTTGCCCCATCAGGCCATCACCTCCGTCAGGCGGCGTTCGAGCAGGTCGGCGGCTCGCGCGGTGCCGCCGGCCCGGCGGATGTCGCCCCGCATTGTCTGCGCGCGACGCCGTACGCGCTCGTCGCCCGCGACCGCGAGGACCGCCTCGACGAGCCGCTCGGGGGTGAGGGCGTCGGGGTCGAGGGCCCGGCCGAGGCCCAGCTCCTCGACGCGGCGCGCGGCCACCCGGTCGATCGGGGTGGCGGGGACGACCACCATGGGACAGCCCCAGTGCAGGGCCTCCATGGCGGTGCCCAGGCCGCCGTGGGTGACCGCGACCGTGGCGTGCCGCAGCACGCTAACGTGCGACACCCAGCGGCGCACCTCCATCGTGGGCGGCAGCGGCCCCAGGTAGCCGGGGTCCATGCCCGGGGGCAGGGTGACGACGCCGCGCCAGGGCAGCTCGGCGAAGGCCCGCACGCAGGTGCGGAACAGCTCGGGCCGGCCGGCGGCGACCGTGCCGAAGGTCAGCAGGGCGATCGGCAGCCCGTCGCCCGGCGGTTCCCAGCCGGACAGGAAGCCGCGCTCCCCCAGGCAGGGCCCGACGAACGCGAACCGCTCGTCGAAGGTGTCGCCGGCCGGCTGGAACGAGCGCGGCAGGCTGACCAGGCTGGACTCCTGGACCTCCCACCACAGCTCGGCCGGGTCGGCCTCGACGCCGTGGTCGGCCGTCAGGGCCCGGGTCCTGGCCAGCATGTCGTCCACCCAGGCGGGCATGCCGGGGTCGGCGTCGCCGCCGGCGTAGACGGACCCGAGGAAGGAGTAGTGCTCGTTGGAGGCGAAGATCGGGATGAGCTGCGTGGCCGGCACTCCGAGCTTGCGGGCCAGCACACGCCCGGCGTGCAGCACCGTCAGGTCGTAGACGACCAGGTCGGGGCGCAGGTCCGGGCGGCCGGCGAGGTGCCGGTCGGCCGCGTCGAGCATCGCGCGGCTCTCGTCGAGGAAGAGCGAGACGAGGGCCAGCGGGTCGCTCTCCAGCGCCCGCAGGTCGGCCCCCGCGTAGATCGAGTCATAGCAGAGCAGGCCGGCGCCCGTCTCCTCCACCAGCGGCGCCATGCCGCCCCCCGTGAGGTACGTGACCCTGTGCCCTCTGCGAACCAATTCGGCGACCACGGCGAGGCTCGGAATGACATGACCGTGGTCGGGCTGACACATGAAGAGATAATGCCGTGTCATGTGAATTCTCTCGGCTTGGTGCGCGTGAGGTCTTTCTCCATCGCCAAGCTAAATGACCCTCGGCGAACCGCGTCACCCCTAGCCGCCCCCTCATCCGGACCCCTTTTCTAGGGGTTCCTCCGGCCCGGAGGGCGCTGTTTATCCTGGGCCGGACCCTGGGAGAAGGAGAGCCGATGCCCACGCGCGTCTGGGATTATCTGCCGGAATACGCATCCGAACGTGACGACATCATGGACGCGGTCGAGACCGTGTTCCGCTCGGGCCAGCTCGTCCTCGGCGAGAGCGTGCGCCGCTTCGAGGAGGAGTTCGCCGCCCGCCACGGCGTGCGCCACTGCGTGGGGGTGGACAACGGCACCAACGCCGTCAAGCTGGGCCTGCAGGCGCTCGGGGTGGGGCCCGGCGACGAGGTGGTGACGGTGTCCAACACCGCCGCGCCGACCGTGGTAGCCATCGACGCCGTGGGCGCGACGCCGGTCTTCGTGGACGTCGATCCGGCCACGTACCTGATGGACGTGGCGGCCGTGGAGGCCGCGGTCACGCCGCGTACGCGCTGCCTGCTGCCGGTCCACCTGTACGGCCAGTGCGTGGACATGGCCCCGCTCGAACGGCTGGCGGAGGAGCGCGGCCTGGCGATCCTGGAGGACTGCGCGCAGGCGCACGGCGCGCTGCACCACGGCCGGCCGGCCGGGTCGATGGGCCGGGCGGCGGCCTTCTCCTTCTACCCGACGAAGGTGCTCGGCGCGTACGGCGACGGCGGGGCGACGATCACCTCGGACGACGAGGTGGACGCGAACCTGCGGCGGCTGCGCTACTACGGCATGGAACGCACCTACTACGTCGTGGAGACGCCGGGCCACAACGCGCGGCTGGACGAGGTGCAGGCGGAGATCCTGCGCCGCAAGCTGACCCGCCTCGACCGCTACGTCGAGGACCGCCGGGCCGTGGCCGCCCGCTACGAGGAGGGCCTGGGCGACACCGATCTCGTGCTCCCGGTCACCGCCCCGGGCAACACGCACGTCCACTACGTGTACGTGGTCCGCCACCCGCGCCGCGACGAGATCATCGAGGCGCTCCGGGCGTACGACATCCACCTCAACGTCAGCTATCCGTGGCCGGTGCACACCATGTCGGGCTTCGCCCACCTCGGGTACGGGCCGGGCAGCCTGCCGGTGACCGAGGAGCTGGCCGGGCAGATCTTCTCGCTGCCGATGTACCCGTCGCTGCCGCGGGGCGTCCAGGACAAGGTCGTCGACGCCCTGCGCGAGGTCCTGCGGCACTGACGCCACCGGGCCCGGTCAGCGGGTGTGTTCCGGGAGCAGCCCCCGCGCCGCCGCCTCGGCGAGCGTGGGGGCCTGCCTGTCGCGCTCGGACAGCACCACCGGCCCGAGCCCGGCCGGCAGGCGCAGCCCGATCTCCTCGTCGAAGACCGACAGGGTCAGCTCGTGCTCCTTGCGGTACTCGCGCGACAGCAGGTAGCAGACCACCGAGCCGTCCTCCAGCGCCGCGAACGCGTGGCCCACCCCGGGCGGGATGTAGACGGCGCGGGCGGTGTCGGCGGCCAGCTCGACCGCCTCCCACCGGGCGAACGTGGGCGAGCCGACGCGCAGGTCCACCAGCATGTCGAGGACCCGGCCCGCCGGGCAGTAGACGTACTTTGCGGTGCCGGGCGGCACGAGCGTGTAGTGGATTCCGCGCACGACGCCGCGCCGCGACACGTTGCGGCTGACCTGCGCGACGGGGAACAGCGGGCGGCCGACGGCGGCGGCGAAGGCGTGCTCCTGGTACGGCGAGGCGAAGTCGCCCCGCTCGTCGCGGAACACCTCGGGGGCGAACTCGACCGCCCCCTCCACCGCCAGCCGCCGATGCCTCATGACCTCGCCCGTCAGGTTCTTCATCGGTCCCGGACCAGCCGGACCTCGGGCACGTAGAGGATCCAGGTGCCGCCCGCCTCGCGGAACGCCTCCTCCTTGGCCATGATCTCCTCGGCGTGGTTCCAGGCGAACAGCAGCGCGTAGTCGGGGTAGGGGTCGGCGAACGCCTCGGGGCCGCGCACGGGGATGTGCGAGCCGGGCGTGAGCCTGCCCTGCTTGGCGGGGGTGGTGTCGGACACGAACGTGACGAGGTCCGGGCCGATGCCGCAGTAGTTGAGCACGGTGGCGCTCTTGGCCGTGGCGCCGTAGCCGTACACGCGGGCGCCCTCGTCGCGCAGGCGGGTGAGCAGGGCCACCAGCTCGTCGCGGCCGCGCGCCACGCGGCCGGCGAAGGCGCGCAGCGTGGCCAGGTCGCTGACGCCGGCGGCGTCCTCGGCGGCGAGCAGCTCGGCCACGGCCGGTGACGGCGTCCGCGCCCCCTGCCGGGCGAGGGTGTAGCGGACCTCGCCGCCGTGGACGGGCAGCCGTTCGACGTCGACCAGCTCGAACCCGTGCCGCCGGGCCATGCCGCGCACCGAGCGGGCGGAGAAGAAGTAGAAGTGCTCGTCGTAGATCTGGTCGTAGGAGGCGCGCTCGACGATGTCGCCGAGGTAGGGGTCCTCGAAGACGAACACGCCGTCCGGCCGCAGCAGCGTGCCGACCCCGCTGAGGATGGAGTCCATGTACGGGATGTGGCACAAGGTGTTGGCCGCGTAGACGACGTCGGCGGGCCCGTCCTCGTCGCGGATGGCGGCGGCCGTGGCGGCCTCGAAGAAGTCCTTGCGCACCCGCACGCCCTTGGCCGCGGCGAGGTCGGCGACCCCGCCCGACGGCTCGACGCCGAGGTGCCGGACCCCGGCCTCGGCCACGCGCTGGAGCATGGTGCCGTCGTTGCAGCCCAGCTCGACGATGAACGGGTCGTGACCTGCCAGCTCGGTGGAGAGGAACCGCTCGGCGAGGCTCCAGAAGTGTTCGCGCATCACGGCCGAGCCGGACGACAGGTACGGGTAGCCCTCGTGGAACATGCGCTCGCGGGGCACCTCTTCGAGGAGCTGCACCATGGAGCAGCTCTCGCAGACGCCCACGGCCAGGCGGAAGAAGTACTCCTCGGCCGTGTCACCGGGGGTGACGAAGGCGTCCGAGACCGGCTGGCTCCCGAAGTCGGCGAACTGGTGGAGACGGCCCGAACAGATCCGGCACGCCATGCGTTCCTCCTCAGCTTGCGGCCGGCCTCAGGTGACCGACCGGCGGTACCTCACCCAGACGTCTCCGGTCTGCACGTAGCCCGTGAGCCGTACGGTGACGCCGTCCGGCGCGAGCGGCGCCGGGGGGCGGTTGTGGACGGCGCCCATCCACCGGCGGACGACCTGCTCGTCACGGACCTGCCAGCCCCGCGGGACCGCGACCACGATGTCGCCGAACCAGGAGGTGATCTCCACGTCGAGATGGACCTCCCGGTGGGGGCAGTCGGCGAGGGTGAAGTCGATCCGCACCGTGCCCCACCTGCCCGCCTTCGCGCTGATGTGCCGGGGCACCGCCCAGCGGCCCACCTGCGCGACCTTGCCGCTGCCCGTGTGGAGCTGGAGCTCGGCGGGCCCCGGTAAGCCGGCGACCGGGGCCGCGGTGAGGACCGCGGGCAGTGATCCGTCCCTCGGCAGATCGGCCACGACCTCGTCGAGCTCGCCGAGTGTGCGCGCCCCATAGGTCCGGTCGATCCGCTCGTTCAGCTCCTCCAGCGTGATCCGTCCCTCGCTCACCGCCACGCGCAGCGTCTCCGCCACCCGTTCGCGGTCCTGGTCGCTGGCTCGCACGTCCCGATGATCGGTCATGGCGTCCACCCTAGAAGGCTACGAAGGGCCCGCCCACCGCAGAACCCCTATCCTGCCGGGCTTCCCGCGCACAGGAGAGGGCTGGGGTGAGGGGCGGGGCGGCCAGGGGTTGAGGGGTGCCCGCGGCGCATGACAGCTTCGGCCTCGGACGACAGGACCCGGGGTGAGGAGCCTGCCATCATCGACGTTCACGACTGGCTCCAGGAGGTCGCCGGGCACACCTCCATGGACGTGGCGCGGCTGCCTCTGGAGGAGCTGCCCGGCTGGCACACGGACCCGGCGACGGGCAACCTGCGGCACGACAGCGGCGGCTTCTTCACCGTCGAGGGGCTCGACGTCCGCCGTCCCGGCGAACCGGTGCCGGCCTGGACCCAGCCCATCATCAACCAGCCCGAGACCGGCATCCTGGGCATCCTGCTCAAGCGGGTGGACGGGGTGCCGTACGTGCTGATGCAGGCCAAGAACGAGCCCGGCAATCCCGACGGCCCCCAGGTGTCGCCCACGGTGCAGGCCACGCGGAGCAACTACACGCGGGTCCACCAGGGGCGGGCCGTACCGTACCTGGACCTCTTCAGCGAGCCGCGCGGCCGGGTGCTGGCCGACACGCGCCAGTCGGAGCAGGGCGCGTGGTTCTACCGCAAGCGCAACCGCAACATGGTGGTCGAGGTGGCGGAGCACGTGCGGGCGGCCGAGGGGTTCCGGTGGCTGCCACTCGCGCGGGTGTACGGGCTGCTGGCGGTGCCGGACCGGGTCAACATGGACGCGCGCACCGTGCTGTCCTGCCTGCCGCCCCAGCCGGGCGCGGAGCCCGCCGGCGGCTTCGCGGCGGCGGTGGCCCGCTCCCGCGACGCCTCGCGCGGGGCCCGCCACGAGCTGGGCGAGATCCTCAGCTGGCTCAGCGGGGTCCGCTCCACGGCCGACGTCCGCGCCGCGCTGATGCCCCTCCACCGGGTGCGCGGCTGGCGCCGGTCGGGCGGGCGCATCTCGCACGAGTCGGGCCGCTTCTTCGACGTGATCGGGGTGCGGGTGGAGGCGCGTGGCCGGGAGGTGGCCGGTTGGTCGCAGCCGATGCTCGCGCCGGTCGGCACGGGCCTGGTGGCGTTCCTCGTCCGCCGGATCGGCGGGGTCGTCCACGCGCTGATGCGCGCACGGGTCGACCCCGGCTACACCGACGTGGTGGAGCTGGCGCCGACCGTGCAGTGCACGCCGGGCAACTACGACCACCTGCCGCCGGCGGCCCGCCCGCCGCTCGTCGACCTCGTGCTGGACGCCCTGGCGGGCGCGGCGCCGGGCCGGGTGCGGTTCGACACCGTCCTGTCGGAGGAGGGCGGCCGGTTCTTCCACGCCCGCAACCGCTACGTCGTGGTCGAGACGGACGAGGACCCGCTGCCGGGCCACCCGGGGTTCCGCTGGCTCGCGCTGCACCAGATCGACGAGCTGCTGCGGCACAGCTACTACCTCAACGTGGAGGCCCGCAGCCTGACGGCCTGCCTGCACGCCCTGGCCCGCGGCCCCGCGTCCCCGGCATGGGACGAGCCCCGGGTGCCGCTGATCAGCGGAGGAGTTCGATGACCTTGCCGAAGTCGTCCATGGCGGGCTCCATCACGGTGAAGTAGGTGAAGCCGAACGTCTTCTCGTGCCGGCGCACCTGCTCGGCGATGTCCTCGGGCGTGCCGGCGAACAGCGTGGGCACCTCGAGGAGCTGCTCGGTGGTCAGGTCGGGGGCGTAGCGCCGCAGGCTCTCCACGCCGGCCCGGCGGTCGCGGGTGAGCACGGTGGCCTTGGACAGCACGTTCAGCTCCAGGTCGGCGGCGCGCGGCCCGGCCTCCCGCCGGGCGAAGGCCACCCGCCGGGTCAGCTCGCGCGCGTCCACGAGGGCCGTCCTGCCGTACTCGGGGCGGAACGGGGCGCCGGTGAAGCTGACGATCCCGGCGCGCCGCGCGGCCAGGCGCAGCACGCGGTCGCCGTGGCCGCCGACCATGAGCGGCGGCATCCGGCCGTCCAGGAGCTTGTCCAGCTCGCCGGCCAGCCGTTCCAGGGCCCGTACGCGGTGGTCCGCGCCGAACGGCAGGCCGGCCGCCTCGAACTCCTCCCGCACGTACCCGGTGCCGAGCCCCAGCTCCAGCCGGCCGCCGATGAGCAGGTCCACGGTGGCCACCTCCCGGGCGAGCAGCGCGGGCCGGTGGAAGGAGGCGTTGAGCACGTACGTGCCGATGACGGGCCGCTCGGTGACCTCGGCGGCGAGCAGGGCGGTCGGGAACGGCGCCATCAGGTTGAGGTGGTCGGGCACGGCAATGACGTCGTAGCCGAGGGCCTCGGCGCGGCGACAGGTGGCCGTCCACTGGGCGCGCGTGCCGCCCTCGCTGATGAGCACCACCCCGAACCTCATGCCCGCGCCCCCGCCCGGTGGCCCCCCGCGGCGGCGGTCCGGGGCGTCCCGGCCACGGCGATGGCGGTGAGCAGCAGGCCCCGCCCGGCGGTCCAGCGCCCGGTGAAGCCGGTCAGCCGCTCCCCCTGCCAGCGCGGCCCCGAGACCATGAGGTGCGCGGTGAACGTGCCGCGCAGCGGGTCCACGGTGACGGCGGCGTCCTGGAAGTCCAGCCATCGCCCGGCGAGGGGGAACCACGCCTTGTAGACGGCCTCCTTGGTGCTGAACAGCAGGCGGTCCCAGGACGTGCCCGGGTGCCGCTCGCCGAGCCGGCGGATCATGTCGCGCTCCTTGGGCACGGAGACGGCCTCCAGCACGCCGGGGGGCAGCGGGGCGTCCGGCTCGGCGTCGATGCCGATGAGCGCGGGGTAGGGGCCGACGGCCGCGGCGCGGTAGCCGGCGCAGTGGGTGATGCTGCCGGTGGTGCCGTGCGGCCAGCAGGGCTCGCCGTACGGGCCGCTGAGAACCGGCACCGGCCGCACGCCGAGCCGCTCCATGGCCTTGCGGGCGCAGTGGCGGGCCGTGGTGAACTCGCGGCGGCGCTTGTCGGCGGCACGGCGTACCAGCTCGGCCTCCTCGGGGAAGAGGGCCGCCTCCGGCGGGTCGTTGAAGGCCTCGAATGCCTTGACGGTCGCGGGCAGGATCTTCTCGATCACACGACCTCCTGACGACCGTCAGCACGGAACACCCGCACAGTAGCCAATGAGGCTAATAACCCAAAAGGCCAACAAAACTCTTTATGGGTCGATGCGGCCTTTTAAGGGGTTCAATAGGGGTCGTGGACGTTGCGCATGCCGGAGCTTCCCCTACTATTGGGTAACACCTGAAGCTCGCTAATCGACACCGCGCCTGGTCTCTCGCGCAAGACCTGCATTCGTTCCCGATTTTCCGGTCCCCGATCGGAGCCGGTGGCCGGGAAAGGCGCACGGAGGGATTTCGGTGCGTTACACGAGGTTGGGCCGGACGGGGCCGGTCGTCTCTTCGATCGGGCTGGGCTCGCTCGCCCTGGCCGGCGCCTACGGCCAGGCGCACGAGGGCGAGGCCGACCGGCTGGTCCGCAGGGCGCTCGACGCGGGGGTGACCCTGCTCGACACCTCCGCCTTCTACGCGGAGGGCCGGGTCGAGCGACTGATCGGGCGGGCCCTGGCCGGCCGTACGGACGAGGTGGTGGTGAGCACCCGCGGCGGCGTGCGCGCCCTGGGGCCGGACGGCCGGGTCCGCCACGACGACGACCCGGACGCGCTCGAACGCGACTGCGACGCCTCGCTCGAACGGCTCGGCGCCGACTGCATCGACCTGTACTACCTGCACTGCCGCGACGGCCGCGCGCCGGTCGAGGAGAGCATGGGGCGCCTGGCCGACCTGGTGCGGGCCGGGAAGATCCGCTACATCGGGCTGACCAACGGCACGCTGCGGCAGCTCCGCGAGGCCCACGCCGTCCACCCGGTGACCGCCCTGGGCGTCGAGTACTCGGTGTGGGGCCGCTACGCCGACCCCGACCTGATCGCCGAGGCACGCGAGCTGGGCATCGCGCTGGTGGCCGCGCGCCCGCTCGGGCGGGGCTTCCTCACCGGCCGGGTCCGGGTGGACGCCCGCTTCGAGCCGGGCGACTGGCGCCACGACGATCCCCGCTTCGGGCCCGAGCAGAGCCGCCACTGCGCCGGGCTCCAGGCGCTGGAGGCCGTTGCCGCCCAGCTCGACCTGAGCGCCGGGCGGCTCGCGCTGGCCTGGCTGCTCGCGCAGGGCGAGCACACGGTGCCGGTGCCGAGCACGCGCAGCCAGGTCCACCTGGAGATGAACCTCGCCGCCTCGGCGGTCGAGCTGCCGTCCGAGGTCCGCGACAAGCTGGCCGGCGTCTTTCCCCTCGACGACTGGAATCAGTCGCCGTCGCCCCTGGTCTGAGGCAGGATGAGCGAGCCGGCGAGCGCCTTGTTGACCGCGTCGATGCGCGAGACCGCGTTCAGTTTCAGGAAGATGTTGCGCATGTGCCGCTTCACCGTGGCCTCGGCCAGGCCCAGGCGGCGGGCGATCTGGCCGTTGCTGAGCGCCTGCGCGGCGAGCTGGAGCACCTCCACCTCCTTGTCCGACAGCACCCCGCCGGTCGGCGCCTCCACGTGGGCCAGGCTGCTGCGCGAGACCGCGAGCACCAGCCTCGACTGGTCCTCGTACACGCTGCGCACGGCCGCGATCAGCTCGTCCCGGTGGACGCTCTTGTGCAGGTAGCCCCGGATGCCGGCCGCGAGCAGCCGCGTGAGGAGCTGCGGCCCGTCGTACATGCTGAGGATGATGATCCGGGTCTCGGGCGACAGCTTCCGGATCCGGGCCACCGTCTCGGTGACCTCGTCCCCGGGGATCTCCACGTCGAGCAGCACCACGTCGGGCTCGGTGTCCTCGACCAGGGCGATCGCCGAGCCGGAGTCGCCGGCCTCGCCCACGACGTCCATGCCGCCGAAGGACTCGAGGATCTCGCGCAGGCCCTCCCTGAACAGCGTGTGGTCGTCCACCAAGGCGACGGAGATGGGGTTAGGCGTCGTCCGGTCCACCGGCCTGTCCTCTGAGTGGGATGTACAGCTCGACGAGGCATCCGCCGCCGGGCTCGCTGGAGACCGTCACCGTACCGCCGAGCAGCTCCGCGCGCTCGCGCATGGAGGTGAGGCCCACGCCGCCGCGCTCGCGCGCGTTCGCCGGGTCGAAGCCCCGCCCGTTGTCGCGGGCCCGCGCGACGAGCTCGTGCGGGGCGATGTCCACCTTGAGCAGGATCAGTGTCGGGTCGCCGTGGGTGAGCGCGTTGCGCACGGCCTCGCGCAGGATGAGGAACGCCTCGTCGAGCACGTGCGGGCCCACCCACGACTCGTCGCCGTTGACGTCGAACGCGATGGAGACCGAGTCGTCGCCGACCGCCTCCAGGAAGTCCAGCAGCGACTTCTCCAGGTTCTTCACCGGGGTCTGCGGGTGCAGCTGGGAGGTCATCTGGCGCAGGTTGTCCATGGTCTCCTGGATGGCCTGCTGCACCACCACGATCTTGGCGGAGGCGCGGGCGGGGTCGGTCGCCCGGTACGCCTCCGACAGGGCGAGCTGCTGGTGGGCGACGCTCGTGCCGTGGCCGATGCGGTCGTGCAGCTCGCGGGCGATCCGGCGGCGCTCGTCCTCCTGGGCCTCGTGCACCTGGTTGAGCAGGAACCCGTGGTAGCTGTCGGCGGCCTCGCGGATGCGGCGCGACAGGCTCGCCTCAAGACCGGTGGCGGCCAGCAGGAATCTCTCGGGTGACGCACCACATTCGGCGAAGATATGTCGCGCCAGGTGCGAAAGCGCTATCCTGAAGAAAAGTGAGCCCGCCTCAAGTGACGTTTTGGGATGGACGCCGCCGGCTGCCCGGGCATTCCCGACCTCCCAGGCGTGTAATTTGGAAAGACTACTTATCTGTATCTTTCCTGCGCGCAGCGTGGCGGCGACGTCGTCCAAGACGTAACGGGCGGTGGACAGGGCCTGACCGCGCGCGACGGAATCGGCGAAGGGCGCGTTTCCGCCGCCCCTGAGTGCGCTTTCGAATTCCGTCAGGACTTCTTCGCGACATGCTTCGACGAATCTCGCCGGATCCTCCGCCGCCCCGTGTGCCGCGTCCAAGGTCCACCCTCCGCCATGGGGAGTGCACGAGTGACCCTAGCATCGCGCAGCGGGCACACTAATGCAACACTTATGGCCATATATTAGTCAGAAGAGGGGTAATGTGTAGTAGATGCTGCGTTAGCATGAATGCCCGGTAAGGGCGGCGACGCGCGCCACGACCGGCACTACCTGTACGCTTTCCCGGAGCAAGTGTTCCGGCGTCAGTCCCCCCATCGGTTCCGGCCCTCCTTCCGGCCAGCATCACAGCCACGACCCCGGCCGCCATGACCGCGAGCACCGCCGTCAGAGGCACCCGCAACAACACCACCGCGAGCCCGAACGCGACCAGCACCCCGAGCGCCGCGGCCACCATCACCTGACGCGAGCGCCGCTCCCCGAGGAGCACCCCGAGCGTACGCCGCCCCGCCGCCGTGTCACCCGGAATGTCCGACAGATCCTTGGCCGGCACGCCCACGAGCACCATCCAGCAGGTGGCCGCCGCCGCGAACACGACCAGCGACGGCGAAAGCGGCACCACGTGGACCACCACCGCCGAGCCCGCCACCAACTCATCCGTGGCCGAGCCCGCCACCAACTGTCCCGTGGCCGAGCCCGCCACCACGGTTCCCGCCAGGTACGACAGCAGCCCCGACAGACACAGCACCGCCACCGTGCCGCCACAGCTGTCCTTCAGCGGCAGCGGCGGCCCCGAGTACAGGAAGCCCAGCACCAGGTTGGCCGCGATGATCCACGTCATGGCGTGCGGCAGACCCGCCGTCACCGCGAGCGACGCCGCCCCCGCCACCGCGGCCACCACGCCCGCGGCCCGCGGGGCGAGCTCCCCGCGCGCGATCGGCCGGCCGGACCCGTTGATCCGGTCCTCGGCCACGTCCGTGACACCGTTGAACAGGTAGACGGCGAAGATCGACAGGACCCACGCGAGCCCGCCCTGCAGGATCTTCAGCGGGTCGGGGGCCGGGACGGCGGGCAGCACGAGCGCCACCCCCGCGAGATAGCGCAGCGCCGACACGGCGAGCACCCCGGGACGGGCCTCGGCGACGCACAGCAGCGGCATGCGGACGCCGGCGAGAAAGAGAAGGGAACGAGGGGCCGGAGATGTCCAAGAAGCGGCCATAGCCCGGATTGTGACCTCGGGAGCGGGGCCCGGTTAAGGGAGTAACCCGAAAGGTGTAGCGGGGGATACGCCTTTCGATACCCGGTCGTACTCCCCCTGGATATCCGCCCCTGAACTCGTGGTTCACCGTCTTGCCGGGCCCCGGCGACCCCTATACCTTCAGGGCCATCGCACGAGATTATGACCGGCCCGATCCACATCGTTCACCGTCTGGTAATCCAGAATTCGCACTCTAGCCTCGTGGCCGGCGAAAGCGGAAGACCCGCTGCCCCCGCCGCGATTCACCGTTGTGATCCTCCTGACGAGCCATGTCCGCGGAGCCGTGTTCCTGGAAAGGAAATCCGACGATGCAGGGTGCCGAACGCTATACCGGATTCACTCCCCTCGACCTCACCGACCGCGCCTGGCCGAGCCGGCGCATCACCTCGGCGCCGCGCTGGCTGTCCACCGACCTGCGTGACGGCAACCAGTCGCTGGCCCGGCCGATGAGCCCCGAGCGCAAGCTCATGATGTTCGACCTGCTCGTGGCCATGGGGTACAAGGAGATCGAGGTCGGGTTCCCCGTGGCCAGCCAGGACGACCACGACTTCGTCCGCCTGCTCATCGAGCAGGACCGCATCCCGGACGACGTGCGGATCACCGTGCTCACCCAGGCCCGCGAGGAGCTGATCCGGGCCACCCTCGACTGCCTCAGGGGCGCGCCCCGCGCCATGATCCACATCTACAACGCGACGTCGCCGCTGTTCCGCCGGGTGGTCTTCGACCTCGACCGGGCCGGCTGCAAGGACCTCGCGGTACGGGCCACGCGGGTCATGATGGAGCACGCCGAGCGGACGCTGCGCGACTGCGACCTCGGCTACCAGTACTCCCCCGAACTGTTCAACGAGACCGAGCTGGACTTCTCGCTGGAGGTCTGCGAGGCCGTCATGGACGTCTGGCAGCCCGGTCCGGGCCGCGGCATCATCCTCAACTTCCCGACCACGGTCGAGCGCTCCCTGCCGAACGTCTTCGCCGACCAGATCGAGTGGCTCAACCGGCACCTGTCGCGCCGGGAGCACGTGTGCCTGTCGATCCACCCGCACAACGACCGCGGCACCGGCGTCGCCTCCGCCGAGCTGGCCCTGCTGGCCGGCGCCGAGCGGATCGAGGGCTGCCTGTTCGGCAACGGCGAGCGGGCGGGCAACGTCTGCCTGGTCACGCTCGGCATGAACATGTACTCCCACGGCGTCGACCCGGGCATCGACTTCTCCGACATCAACGCCGTCCGGCGCACCGTCGAGCTGTGCAACCAGCTCCCCGTCCACCCGCGCCACCCCTACGGCGGCGACCTCGTCTACACCGCCTTCTCCGGGTCGCACCAGGACGCCATCAACAAGGGCTTCGAGGACCTCGAACGCCGCGCCGCCGATCAGGGCGTCACCGCCGCCGACCTGCCCTGGCGCATGCCGTACCTGCCGGTGGACCCGGCCGACGTGGGCCGCACCTACGAGGCCGTCGTGCGGATCAACAGCCAGTCCGGCAAGGGCGGCGTGGCGTACGTGATGAGCGCCTGGCACGGCCTGAACCTGCCCCGCGGCCTGCAGGCCGACCTGGCAAGGCGCGTCCAGGCGCGGGCCGACGCGGAGGGCGGCGAGCTGTCGCCGAGCCGGATCGGCGCGCTGTTCGAGGAGGAGTACCTGCACCGCGGCGACCCGGCCGAGCCGCTGCCGGCCGGCGGCGCGCCCGTGACCGCGACGCTGTACGTCGACGGCGGGTTCGAGGTCAGCGGGGCGCGCGCGGACGCGGTCCGCACGATCGGGGCGGTGCTCGCGCCGTGGGGCATCGACGTCCGCGCGGTCCACCGCACCGCGCCGGCACTGGACGAGCACCGGATGACGCCCGACCGGCCGGCACTGGGCGGCCGCCGCCCGGAGGCGGTCGTGATCTACGCCGAGTGCGCGGCGGGCTCCGCCGTGGCCTGGGGCGCGGGCATCGGCCGCGACGTGCCCGCCGCCGCGTACGCCGCGGTCCGCGCCGCGGGCGCCCGCCTGCTCGCCGCCGCGCCAGGCCACGCCTTCGAGGACAGCGATCTCCCGGCCCGTGGCCTCGAACCCGCGCAGCCGCACCCCACCGCCGGCCACCCGGGCCGCACCGCCAGGCGGCGACCGCTGGAACCCGCCGGCCACTGACCGCGTGCTCCAGCGCCGGCCACTGACCGGCAGCTTCCGACGCCGGTCACCGACCGGCAGCTTCCGACGCCGGTCACCGACCGGCCGCGAGCCACCCACCACCGACGACACCCGAGGAGGGCCATCATGGCCGTGGACGACGAGCGGCGGGCGATGTCCCTGCTGCACGGGCTCCTGGAGGAGGCGGTGGCCGGCCGCGGCCGGATCGCCCTGGTCACGGGCGCCATCGCCACCGGCAAGAGCCGCCTGCTGTACGGCTTCGCCGACGAGGCGTTCGAGCACGGCGCGCTCCCGCTGAGCGCCATGGGCTCGCGCGCCGAGCGCGACCTGCCCCTGGGGGTGCTGTCGCAGCTCCTCCACAACGCGCCGATGACCGAGGAGCACCGGGCCACCACGCTGAGCCTGCTGCACGAGGGCGCGCGCACGCACCTCGCCAGCGACCCGCGCGCCGACGTGATCGAGCACGTGGACGTCCAGATCGTGGACGCCCTCTGCACGGTGCTGCTGGAGCTGGCGGAGCGTTGCCCGCTGGTCGTCGCGGTGGACGACATGCACCTCGCCGACCGCGCCTCCCAGCTCTGCCTGGCGTACCTGGCGCGCCGGGTGAAGTACGCGCGGATCATGCTGGTGTTCGGCACGCCCGGCCATCAGGCCCGCCTGCCGAGCCTCCTGCACACCGAGGTGCTGCGCCAGCCGCACTGCCGGCAGGTGCGGCTCGGCCACCTCACGGAGCAGGGGGTCGCCGAGCGGGTGGCGGGGCTGGCGGGCGAGGAGGCGGCGGCCCGGTACGCGGCGCGCTGCCACGAGGTGAGCGGGGGCAACCGGCTCCTCGTGGACGCGGCGCTGGAGGACCTCCAGGAGAGCGGCGCCCCGGGCGACAGGTACGGCGAGGCCGTGGTCGCCTGTTTGCACCGCGCCGGGCCGGAGGCGCTGCTCATGGCCCGCGCGCTGGCCGTCGCGGGAACCACGGGCGGGGCGGCCCGCCTGCTCCGCCGTACCGACACGGACGCCGGCGAACAGGACCGGCTGTACGCGGGCGGGCGGGACCGGCTCAACGGGGGCGAGCCGGACCGCGACCCGCGACCGGCTGATCGGGGTCGGGGCGAGCGCTCCTACGGAGAGGCGGACGCGGCCCGGGCCGAGCAGGCGCTGGCCGGGGCCGGGCTGCTCGACGGCGGCCGGTTCCGGCACGAGGCGGCGAGGAGCGCGGTGCTGGCCGGGCTGGACGGCGCCGAGCGCGCCCGCCTGAACCGCCGGGCCGCCGAGCTGGCCTACCACGACGGCGCCCCCGTGGCGGTCGTGGCCGAGCACCTCCTCCAGGCCGGCCACGCCGTTCAGCCGTGGGCGCTGCCCGTGCTGGAGGAGGCCGCCGAGCAGGCGCTGCGCGACGGCGACGTGGAGCCCGCCATCGAGTACCTCAAGCTGGCCTGGCAGGCGTGCGCCGACGAGCGGCGCCGCGCCCGGATCACCACCACGCTGGTACGCGCCAAGTGGCGCATCAACCCGAGCACCCCCGCCGGTCACCTGGCCGAGCTGGCCACCGCCCTGCGCAACGGCAACCTGGGCGGCGGCGACGCCGTGGTGCTGGCCAAGGCGCTGCTGTGGCACGGGCACGACGCCGACGCCAAGGACGTCCTCGCCCGCCTCGCGGAGCTCGGGGAGCCGGACCGCGAGACGGTGGCCGAGCTGGCCGCGGCGCGCGCCTGGTTCCGCAGCAGCTACCCGTCGTTCCTGCCGCACCTGCCCGTGCTCAGCGAGGAGCAGGCCAGCGGCGCGGCGCACTCGCTCAGCGTCGGCCGCCGCCTGGAGTCGGCGGGGGCGCTGGCCCGCGCGCTCGCCGGCGAGTGCCCCGAGGAGCCGGCGGCCACCGCCGAGCGGGTGCTGCGCGGCTGCCGCCTGGACGAGATGTCCATGGACACGGTCGAGAGCGCGCTGCTCACCCTCACCTACACGGGCCGCGCCGACCGGGCCGCGCCGTGGTGCGACGCGTTCATCGCCGAGGCCGCCTCCCGCCACGCCCCCAGCCGGCAGGCGCGGCTGTCGGCGATCCGCGCGGAGATCGACCTGCGGCGGGGCGACCTCGCGGGCGCCGTGGACGACGCGCGCCGCGCCCTTGAGATCATCCCGCCGGGGAGCTGGGGCGTGGCCGTCGGCGGGCCGCTCGGCAGCCTGCTGCTGGCGGGCGCGGCCATGGGCCGCTTCGAGGAGTTCCTGCCGCAGGCCGACCGGCCGGTGCCGGAGGCGATGCTGGAGACGCGGTTCGGCCTGCACTACCTGTACGGCAGGGGCCGCTTCCACCTGATGGCCGGCCAGCCCCGGCAGGCGCTGCGCGACCTGCGGCTGTGCGGCGAGCTGATGAGGGCGTGGGCGCTGGACGCGCCAGGGTTCATCGCGTGGCGGCTGGACGTCGCCGAGACGCTGATCCAGTTGGCGGAGCCGGAGGAGGCGCGCCAGCTCGTCGAGGACCAGCTCGCCCGCTGCGACCGCCGCTCCACCCGGGTCCACGGGGCCGGGCTGCGGCTGCTGGCCGCCACCGGCGAGCCGCGCCACCGGGTCATGGTGCTGCGCCAGTCGGCCGAGCTGCTCCAGTCGAGCGGCGACCGGTACGAGCTGGCCAGGACGCTCGGCGACCTCACGGAGGCGTACCGGGCGATGGGCGAGTTGCGGCGCGCGTGGATGGTGGGGCGGCGGGCGCGCGCCCTGGCCGACGAGTGCCACATCACGGTCCTCGACCCGGACCTCACGCCCGGCGAGGACGGCGACGGGGGCGAGGCCGAGCCGGCCGGGCTGCGGCCCGTGCTGAGCGACGCCGAGCGGCGCGTCGCGGCGCTGGCGGCCGACGGCTACTCCAACCGGGAGATCTCCGGCAAGCTGTTCATCACGGTCAGCACGGTGGAGCAGCACCTGACGAGGATCTACCGCAAGCTCAACGTCACCCGCCGGACCGAGCTGCCGGCCGACCTGATGAGCCGCCAGGCGTGACCCGCCGCACTGACGAGGCGCCGCTCGCGCGCCGAGGCCCCGCCGGATGATGCACCCGGCGGGGCCTCGGCACACGCGTCACTCGGCGATGGCCGTGTGCATGACCCACTGGAAGACCAGCGCGTCGCCGCCGTCGACCGTGGTGCTCTCGCCGCGGTGCCGGAAGTGCTCGTAGCCGGCGCCGTGCGGCAGCTTCACCGTGTCGGTGCCGGCGCTGACCCGCTGCACGCGCCGGTCCACCGGCAGGTGTTCGGGCCCGCCGACGAGGACGGCGGTGATGTCTTGGGAAACGGTGTGGGACATGGTGCCTCCTGGTGGACGGCAGGGTTCACAAGGGGATGTTGGAGTGGCGCCCCCGGGCCCGCGGCGCGCGGGCCAGCGCCTCGGCGAGCCGCAGGCGCGTGGTCTCCGGCGCGATGACCTCGTCGACCACGCCCAGCGCCATCGCCCGCTCCACGCCGCCCGCGATCCGGCGGTGCTCCTCGGTGAGGACGGCGCGCAGCCCCTCGCGCTCGTGCTCCGGCGCCGCGGCCAGCCGCTTACGGTGCAGGACGCCGACGGCCGACTCGGCGCCCATGACCGCCACCTCGGCGTCCGGCCAGGCGAAGACGGCGGTGGCGCCGAGCGAGCGGGAGTTCATCGCGATGTAGGCGCCCCCGTACGCCTTGCGGGTGATCAGCGTGACGCGGGGCACGACGGACTCGGCGAAGGCGTGCAGCAGCTTGGCGCCGCGCCGTACGACGCCGCCCCATTCCTGGTCGACGCCCGGCAGGTAGCCGGGGACGTCCACCAGCACGACGAGCGGCACGCCGTGGGAGTCGCACATGCGCACGAACCGGGCGCTCTTCTCGGCCGACAGCGAGTCGAGGCAGCCGCCCTTGCGGATGGGGTTGTTGGCCAGCACGCCGACGGTCCGCCCGGCGAGCCGGCCGAGCCCGGTCAGGACGTTGGCCGCCCAGCGCGGCTGGAGCTCCTCGAAGACGGGCCCGCCGGCGTCGCGGTCGAGCAGGGCGTGGACGAGGGGACGCACGTCGTACGCGCGGCGCGGCGACTCGGGCAGCAGCGCCCGCGGATCGGGCACGGGCGTGGCCGGGGCGGTCAGGTCGAACGTGCCCGGCCGGCTGAAGAACCCGGCCAGGCGGCGCGCCCGCGCGTACGCCTCGTCCTCGTCCTCGACCGTGACGTGCGCGACGCCGGATCTGGGGCCGTGGGTGTCGGGGCCGCCGAGCCCGGCCATGTCGATCTGCTCGCCGGTGACGCTGCGCACGATGTCCGGCCCGGTGACGAAGATCCGGGCGTCCCTCGCCATGATGACGACGTCGGTGAGGGCGGGCCCGTAGGCGGCGGCCCCGGCCGCGGGGCCGAGCACGACGGAGATCTGCGGCACCGCGCCCGAGGCCAGGGTCATGGCGGCGAACATCCGGCCCACGCCGTCCATCGACTCGACGCCGTCGGCGAGCCGGGCGCCGCCCGAGTGCCACAGGCCGATCACGGGACAGCCGTGCAGGACGGCCGTGTCGATGGCCTCGACGATCCGCCGCGCCCCCGCCGAGCCGAGCGAGCCGCCCATCAGCCGGGCGTCCGTGCAGAACGCCACGGCCGGCAGCCCGTCGATCAGCCCGTGCACGGCCTGGACGCCGCTGCCGTCGTCGTCGTGGAGCGGCACGGCCGAGCCGGGGTCGAGCAGCCGTCCCAGTCGCGCCTCGGGCGCCCGGGCGTCGAGCAGGGAGTCCGGGGAGTCGCTGATCGGGACCGGGGGCGAGACAGTCATCGCGGGTTCTCCTCCGGCTGGTGTGCGACATGGGGATCTCCTGCGAATGTGCCAACGGTCCCGGGGGCGCGCCAACCCCTATTCGGTCTCCTGGCGGGCCCGCGCCACTGGCAGGCTCTGGCCGTCGTTTCTGCTCGTTGACCCCCTCCGATGGTCGGCGTTTCGATGTGGCAAACCGCTTTTTGGAGGCCCGCATGTCCCCGTGGTCCTTATCCGTATCCACTGTCTCCGTCCTGCTCGCCGCCTTGGCGCTGCCGCCCGGCGCCCCGCCGCGCGCTCCCGCCGACGACGGCGACACGGGCAGCGTGATCAACCCGGCGGGGCTGGTCAACGTGTTCCACGGCACGAAGGAGGCGGCGCTCGATTTCGGTCATGGCGGAGGCGGCGGCATGACGTTCCCCGGCGCCGTCCTGCCGTTCGGCATGATGCAGTGGAGCCCCGACACGGTGGAGAGCGCCGGAGGCGGCTACCGGTACGAGGACAACCGGCTGCGCGGCTTCTCGTTGACCCACATCTCCGGGCCCGGTTGCAACGGCGCGCAGGACTTCCCCGTCATGCCCTTCTCCGGGAAGATCGGCCGCTCCCCCGCCACGCACGGCATGGACTACGTCCAGACGTACAAGCACGAGAACGAGAAGGCCACGCCCGGCTTCTACAGCAGCACGCTCGACACCGGCATCTCCACGGAGATCTCGGTCAGCGCGCGTGCCGGCCTCGCCCGCTTCACCTTCCCGCAGGGCAAGCCCGCCACGCTGCTGCTCAACACGAGCGGCTCCATCAACGGCGTGGACGACGGCGAGACCCGCGTCGGCCGGAACACGGTCGAGGGCTGGATCAAGACCGGCGGCTTCTGCGGCCCGCCCCTGCGCTACAAGGTGTACTTCCACGCCACCTTCGACCAGCCGTTCACCGGGTACGGCACGTGGAAGAACGACGAGGTGCGGCCGGGCACGCAGACCACGGACGACGCCTCGAGGGCCCGCGCCCGGGCCGACCTGGTCACCGGCGAGGACGTCACCGTCGACGGGCCCGGCTCCGGGGCGTACCTGGAGTTCGACCCCGCCAAACCGGTGCAGATGCGCGTCGGCCTGTCGTACGTGAGCATCGACGGCGCGCGGAACAACCTCGGCAAGGAGATCGGCGTCAAGACCCTCGACCAGGTCCGCCAGGAGGCCACGGCCGTCTGGGACAGGCGGCTCGGCCAGGTGCGGATCGCCGGCGGCACCGCTGACCAGCGCAGCACGTTCTACAGCAACCTGTACCACGCGCTGCTCCAGCCGTACGTCTTCGAGGACGCGGACGGGACATACACCGGCTTCGACGGCAAGCCGAGGACCGTGCGGCCCGGGCACCACCAGTACGCGACGTTCTCCGGCTGGGACATCTACCGCTCCGAGGCGCAGCTCCTCGCGCTGCTCGCGCCCGACGTGGGCGCCGACATCGCGCAGTCCATGTACGACAACGCCCAGGCGATCGGCAACGTCTGGGACCGCTGGTCGCACCAGACGGCCGTCACCGGCGTCATGGTCGGCGACCCGTACCACAGCATCCTGTCCACCATGTACGCCTTCGGCGCGCGCGACTTCGACGCGGGCCCGGCGCTGAAGGCGATGGCCGAGGCCGCCCGCCGCGTCGGCGCGAAGGACATCGGCCACCCCGAGGCGCAGTACGACGAGCGGCCCGGCAACGCCGACTACATGGCCAAGGGCTACGTGCCGTCCGACCCGTCGTCCACCCTGGAGTACGCCGTCGCCGACTTCGGCATCGCGCAGCTCGCCGGCCGGCTCGGCGACCAGACGACGGCCACGGAGTTCATGAAGCGCGCCCAGTCGTGGCAGAACCTCTACAACCCGGGCAACGGGTGGATCCAGCCGCGCATGGGCGAGGGATCGTTCACCGCGCCCTTCGACCCGGCCGCGCCGGACGTCTACATGGAGGGCAACGGCGCCCAGTACCACTGGATGGTGCCGCACAACCCGCAGGGCCTGTTCGCCGCGATGGGCGGCCTGGGCAAGGTCGTCCCCCGGCTCGACGAGTACTTCAAGACGCTGAACGCGGGCCCGCGCGAGCCGTACGCCTACCTGGGCAACGAGGTCGCCCTGCAGTCGCCGTGGCTGTACGCGTGGGCGGGCCAGCCGTACAAGACGCAGGACGTGGTGCGCCGGGTGCAGCAGGAGCTGTTCAAGTCCGGCCCCGACGGGCTCGTCGGCAACGACGACCTCGGCACCATGGGCGCGTGGTACGTCTGGTCGGCCATGGGCCTGTTCCCGGCCATCCCCGGCCGGGCCGAGCTGCTGGTCAGCACGCCGCTGTTCGACAAGGTCACGGTCTCCCGGCCGGCCGGCGACATCGTGGTCAGCGCCCCCAACGCGGCGGCCAACCGCTACATCCAGACGCTGCGCGTGAACGGCGTCGCGACGAGCAGGGCGTGGCTGCCCGAGTCGTTCGCGACGCAGGGCGGGCGGCTCGACTTCACGCTCGGCGCGTGGCCCAACCCCTCGTTCGGCGCCGACCCGCGCAACGCGCCCCCGTCGTTCGGTCAGGGCTCCAAGCCGTACCTCGCCGGGCTCACCCCCGGCGCGGCGCCGGTCGAGCCCGGCGGCGCGGTGGACGCGGAGCTGTCGGTCCAGTCGCTCGGCGCGGCGGCCACGGTGACCTGGCAGGCCAAGCCGCCCGCCGGGATCACGGTGTCACCGGCGAGCGGGACGCTCAGCGTGCCGGCCGGTGGCCGCGCGGCGGTGAAGGTGCGGATCTCCGTGGCCGCCGGCGCGGGGCTTGACCTGGTGACCGTGCCCGTCAGCGTGGCCGACGCGGCGGGGAGCAGCGTGGGCGACCTGACTGCCGGCACGCGGCTCAACGTGGCAAGACGCGGCACGATCGCCTGGTACCACAACAACGCCGGCATCGGCGACGTGGCCGGGCCCGACGAGGCCAACATCGACGGGCCGGGCTTCAGCTACCCGGCGCACTCGCTGGCCGACGCCGGTCTCAAGCCGGGCGCCACGGTGGCCTGGAAGGGCTTCACCTTCACCTGGCCGGACCGCAAGCCCGGCCAGGTGGACAACCTGCGGCCCGGCACCCGGCCCATCGAGATGGCCGCGCCCGCCGGGGCCACCAAGCTGGCCTTCCTCGGCGCCGGGGTCAACGGCTGGCCCGAGACGGAGGTGACGATCACCTACACCGACGGCTCGACCGGTACCGGGAAGCTCGGGTTCAGCGAGTGGATCCTGGACTTCGGCGGGGCGCAGCCCGCGTTCGGCAACGAGGTCGTGGCCAGCGCGCCGTTCCGGCTGTTCTGGGGGTCGTGGGCGCTGCAGCCGATCGGCACGCATGTGTTCGCGGCGCAGCCGATCGCGCTGGACCCGGCCAAGACGGTCAAGAGCGTGACGTTCTCCACGCCCGAGGACGGGGAGGTGCACCTGTTCGCCTGGGCGTTCGCCTAGCCACCTGTCGTCAGGAGCCCGCCCACACCGGGCGGGCTCCTCTGACGTTCAGCAGCATCGAGTAGAGGGACGTCGTCGCCGTCACGAACAGCCGGTTGCGCTTGGGACCGCCGAAGACGAGGTTGGAGGTCTCCTCCGGCAGGATCATCCGGCCGAGGAGCGCGCCGTCGGGGTGGTAGCAGTGGATCGCCCTGCCGACGGACGCCCACACGCGGCCCTCCTCGTCGAGCCGCAGCCCGTCGAAGCCGCCCCTGCCGGTGTGCTCGGCGAACAGCTTGCCGCCCGACAGGCCGCCCTCGTCGCCGACGTCGAAGACGCGCACGTGGTTGCGCTCGGTGTCGGCGATGTAGAGGCGGCTCTCGTCCAGGGAGAACGCCAGCCCGTTCGGCCGGGCGAAGTCGTCGGCGACGACGCGGGTCGCGCCGGTGACCGGGTCGATCCGGTAGACGTGGCAGCCGTCGATCTCCGGGTCGGCGCGGTGCCCCTCGTAGTCGCTGAGGATCCCGTACGGCGGGTCGGTGAACCAGACGGACCCGTCGGAGCGCACCACCACGTCGTTGGGGCTGTTGAGCCGTTTCCCGTTCCACCGGTCGGCGAGCACCGTGACGCGGCCGTCGTGCTCGGTCCTGGTGACGCGGCGGGCGCCGTGCTCGCAGGAGACCAGCCGGCCCTCGCGGTCGAGCGTGTTGCCGTTGGTGTAGCCGGCCGGCTCACGGAACGGGCCGACGGCGCCGGTCAGCTCGTCCCAGCGCAGCATGCGGTCGTTCGGGATGTCGCTCCAGACGAGGAAGCGGCCGGCGGGGAAGTAGACGGGGCCCTCGGCCCAGCGGGTGCCCCGGTGGAGGCGTTCGAGCCACCGGTCGCCGCCGATGGCCGCGACCCGGGGATCCAGCGCCTCGAGTTCGAGTGGTACGAGATCCATGCCTGGAACCTCCTCAGCGTGGATCATTCCTACCCGTCCTTCCGGGCCGTATGAACCCCTTCCGGCCTGCGTACGTACCCCTGTCCGGCGTGCGGACCCCCGACGGACGCCCTGACCGAAGTTCCGACATTTCGTCACTTGATCATTGATCTCCTGTGATAGTTGGATCTCCGTGCTTGCATCGCCCGAAAGGACGAATAGATGCGGTTGTTAACCCGCGTGCTGGCGATCACCGCCTCGGCCGCGACGGTGGCCACGGCCGCCGCCGCCATGCCCGCCTCTGCGGCGGCCGAGCTCGTGGTCAACGGCACCTTCGCCGGCGGCACCACGCCGTGGTGGAACTCGGCCAACACCTCGATGGCCGTCACCGGCGGCAGACTCCAGGTCAAGGTGACCGGCGGCACCGCCAACGCCTGGGACGCCATGATCGGCCAGAACGCCATCAGCCTGACCAAGGGCAAGGCCTACACGCTCTCCTTCGACGCCTCCGCCACGGCCCCGGTCAGCGCCGTCACCACCGTGCAGCTCGCCGCCTCGCCGTACACGCGGACGCTCACCAAGACCTTCTCGCTCGGCACCACGAGCAAGCGTTTCAGCTTCCCCTTCACCTCCACCCTCGCCACGACCGGCGGGCAGGTGTCCTTCCAGCTCGGCGCCAACGCCGGGTTCACGTTCTCCGTGGACAACGTCTCCCTCACCGAGGCGTCCTCCTCCACCCCCACCCCCAAGCCCACGACCACGGCGACCAGCACCCCCAAGCCGACGCCCACGTCGACGGCGACCAGCACCCCGAAGCCCGGCTCCGGCCCGCTCGCCCAGACCGACGGCTTCTACGTGGACCCCGACTCCAACCCGGCCACCTGGGTGCGCAACAACTCCGGCGACTCCCGCGCCGCCCGCATCAAGTCCGCCATCGCGTCCAAGCCGATGGCCCGCTGGTTCGGCAACTGGAACAGCGACATCGGCTCGGCCGTGTCCTCCTACGTGGCCGCCGCCGACAAGGCCGGCAAGCTGCCCGTCCTCGTGGCCTACAACATCCCCGGGCGTGACGCCTGCGGCGGCCACTCCGGCGGCGGCGCCGGGAGCGAGGCCGCGTACAAGACGTGGATCTCCGCGTTCGCCTCGGCCGTCGGCAGCCGCCCCGCGGTCGTCGTCATCGAGCCCGACAGCCTCGGCGACTTCAACTGCATGAGCGACGCGGCCATCCAGGAGCGCAACCGCATGCTCACGTACGCCACCCAGCAGTTCCGCGACAAGGCCACCAACACGTGGGCCTACCTCGACGGCGGCAACTCCGGCTGGGTCGCTGCGGGCACCATGGCCACGCGCCTGGCCAACGCGGGCGTCCGCAACATCCGCGGCTTCTCGGTGAACGTCTCGAACTACTACACCACCAGCGAGTCGGCGACCTACGCCAATGCCGTCAACTCCGCGCTCGGCGGCACCGCCAAGTTCGTCATCGACACCAGCCGCAACGGCAACGGCTCCAACAAGGAGTGGTGCAACCCGGCCGGCCGCAAGCTCGGCGTCACCGCCCAGGTGGGCGGGGCGGCCGAGATGCTGCTGTGGGTGAAGGTGCCCGGGGACTCGGACGGCAACTGCGGCATCGCGCCCGACGTCCCGGCCGGCCAGTTCAGCCCGGCCATCGCCGTCCGCCTCATCGACGGCACCTGACCCTCTCCTCCCCTCACGACCAGCGGCGCCCGCCCTTCGGGGCGGGCGCCTCCGGAATGGCTCAGGTGGCCCGGCCTGGACGCCCCCACCTCCGGCGCAGCCACCCGATCGTCGCCGCGCGGGACCGCTCACGGCGTCCCTGGAGGTGCGGGGCGTGCGCGGGCCCCGGCAGCGCGGCCGTGTGCGTCCAGTAACCGGCCAGCGCCACCAGGAACGCGTCCACCGCGTCAGGCGGCGCGCCCCTCCCCAGCGGATGCGCCAGGAACGTCTCCTCCAGATCCACGCCGTCCGCCCGCGACAGGAGCAGCAGGCACATCAGGTCCACCCAGCCCGGCCCCAGGCACGCCCGGCCCCAGTCGACGAAACGGGCCGTGCCGCCGGGCGCGACGAGCACGTTGTCGTGGCGCAGGTCGAAGTGGAGCAGCGTGTCACCGGTCACCAGACCGGCCCACCGCCCCTCGACGCCGGCCAGCCGGTCCAGGCTCCCGCGCTCCCACGCCCCGAGCCCAGCAGCCGTCAGCGGCGCGTGAACGCCGCCTTCCGCCAGCGCCCGCCACGTCTCGCACCGTCCGGCCATCCGCCCGGCGACCGTGGGCACCCCGGCGACGGGCAGGGCCCGCGCGACGACCGCCTCCTCCCGGTAACCGTCCCCGTCCTCGCCGGGCACGGCCTTGACGAACACCCGCCCGCCCCCGTCGCCGATCTCGGCCACGCCCAGCACGCCGTACGAGAAGCCACCCGGCCGGTCGCCGAACCCCCGCACCTCTCCCCCGAGCCGCCGGGCCACCTCGCGCCGCAGCCCGGCGGGCAGTTCCTCCCACCTCCGCCGTGCCGTCGTCCCCATGCCCCCACGGAACCAGACCCCGCCCACCACCCGCCATCGCGTTTCCGCCCACCGGATGCGGGTGCCGCCGGGTCCGGAGACATCGGCCCTCACCCGGGCCGGACATGGACCTTCTCCCGGGCCGGATATCGGCTCGACCGCCGGCCGGCGGATGTGTCACGGCGAGGACCATGTCCGCCCCTCTCCCCCTCCCCCGCACCCTCGACGATGCCGTCGCCGCCGAGCAGGCGGGCCGTCCCCTGCGCTACCTCTACTTCTGGGGCCATCGCCCGGCCCGGGACGGCGGCGCCGGTCCCGGCTGCCTGTCGCAGTGGTGGCCGGCCGCCTTCACCTCCGGCGGGCACACGTTCGCCTCGGCCGAGCACTACATGATGGCCCACAAGGCGTGGCTGTTCGGCGACGAGGAGGTGGCCTCGGCGATCCTCGCCGCGAGCCATCCGGGCGAGGCGAAGAAGCTCGGCCGCACCGTGCGTCACTTCGACGAGGAGAAGTGGAACGCCCACCGCTTCGACATCGTGGTCCGGGGCAACCTCGCCAAGTTCGGGCAGCATGACGACCTGGGGCGCTTCCTGGCGGGCACGGCCGGTCGCGTCCTGGTGGAGGCGGCCCCGAACGACCGCGTGTGGGGCATCGGCCTGGCGGCCGGCGACGGGCGCGCCGCGTCCCCGTCGACGTGGCAGGGCACGAACCTGCTCGGCTTCGCCCTGATGACCGTACGCGACACCCTCGCCGCCGGCACCTGACGGAGGCGCCGTCCGTCCGGCGTTCCCGGGCGCGGCGTGTTCTGGCCTCACGGCGCGTTCAGCCCTCGCGGCGTGTTCAGGCCGTCGTGTCCGGCGCAGCCGGCGAGGCGAGCAGGGCGGAGGCCCGGGCGGCGACCGACTCGCCGGCGACCTCCAGCGGCTCGGTGCTGCGCAGCGCCCTGCTGAGCACGAACGCGCCCTCCAGCGCCGACAGCAACGCGATCGTCAGCTCGCGCGCCTCCCGCTCGCCGATCCCCGTCTTCGTGAACGCGGCCGTGCCGAGCGTGATCCACCCGGTGAAGACGTCGGCGGTGGCATGGCGCAGCGGCTCGTTCGTGCTCGCCACCTCCAGCGCGAGGGTGGCGATCGGGCAGGCGTCGGCGTAGTCCGTCTCCACCAGCGTGCGCCCCGCGCCCGCGAAGAAGTCGCGGACGCCCGTGACGGGGTCGGGCGCGCCGTCCATGGCGGCCGTGAACAGCCGGCCGTACGCGGCTCCGGAGGTGCGCACCACCTCCGCCCCGAGCTGCTCCTTGCCGCCGGGGAAGAAGTGGTAGACCGAGCCGAACGGCGCGTCGGCCTCGGCCACGATCTGCTTCAGTCCGGTGCCGGTGTAGCCCTGCCGCCGGAACAGCTCGGCGCCGGCGCTCATGATGCGTTCCTTGGTGGACGGTCTCCCCGTCGCGGGCCCCGCGTTCATGGTCGCTACTCTATCGCTAGATCGATCTATCAAGAACGATCATCAGCGACGGGCGGAGGCGGGCATGCCGGAGATCGAGCTGAGCGCGGGAGTGGTCGAGTACGCGGACACCGGCGGCGACCTGCCCGTCATCGTCTTCCTGCACGGGCTGACCATCGACTCCACGGTGTGGCGCAAGGTCGTCCCCGAGCTGGCGGGCGAGTACCGGTGCGTGCTGCCCACTCTGCCGCTGGGCAGCCACCGGCGGCCGATGCGGCCCGGCGCCGACCTGTCGCTGCGCGGCCTCGCGCTGCTCGTGGGCGAGTTCCTGGAACGGCTCGGCCTGCGCGAGGTCACCCTCGTCCTCAACGACTGGGGCGGCGCGCAGGTGCTCGTCTCCGAGGGCCGGGCCGAGCGGGTGGGCCGTCTGGTGCTCACGGCGTGCGAGGCGTTCGACAACTACCCGCCGGGGCTGCCGGGCCGGACCATCGCCGCCGCCGCGCGGATCCCCGGCGGCCTCTGGCTGACCATGAAGGCGCTGCGCCTGCGGGCGATGCGCCGCGCCCCGGGCGGCTGGGGATGGATGAGCAAGCGGCCGGTCCCGGACGAGGTCATGGACGGCTGGTTCCGGCCGGCCGCGACGGACCCGGCGATCCGCCGCGACCTGGCCGCCTACATCCGGTCCACGCCGGGCAAGGAGGTGCTGCTCGGCTGGGCGGAGCGGATGCGGGGGTTCGACCGGCCGGTGCTGGTGGTCTGGGCGGCGGAGGACCGGCTGATGCCGCGCGAGCACGGCCGCAGGCTGGCCGGGCTGTTCCCGGACGCGCGGCTGGTCGAGATCGCCGACAGCTACACGCTCATCCCGGAGGACCGCCCGGAGGCGCTGGTGAAGGCCCTCCGCGACTTCCTGTCCGAATGAGTCAGGGCGTCAGGGCGTGACGGGTGCGCGGAGGGCGGACAGGGCCGCGTCGAGGTCGCCGGTCAGCGGGCGGTCGGGGCCGGGACCGTTCAGGGCGCGGGTCGCGGCGACCCGCTCGCAGGCCAGGACGATCTCGTACGGCTCCACGCACCGCAGCGCCTGGCGGGCCGCCTGGGTGGCGAACCCCGCGTGGTCCTCCGTGCCCAGGGAGATCACCGCCGTGCCGGTCGTCACCGGGTTCGCCAGGTGGCGCAGCTCGGCCAGGGCGTCCTGGGCGACGTACTCCAGGATCATCGCGCCCGACGCCCCGGGACGGTCGGCCAGGAACGGCAGCCCGCCCGTGTACGCCGGGTCCATCAGCGTGGCCAGCCGGGCCGTGCCGAGCTGCGCCGTCTGGACCAGGGCGGCGCGCAGCGCGTCGAGCGCCAGGGCGACGGGCGCCGAGTGGAAGTTGCCGTTGTGCCAGGCGAGGGCGCCGGAGACCAGGGGGTTCTCGGTGGCGGCGTTCAGGTCGGTCTCGACGGCGCGCTCGGCCCTGCCCAGGGCGTCCAGCGCGGCCCCGTGGACCGGGGCGAAGGCGCGGTAGCCGTACGGGTCCTGGACGCGTGCGGGCGGCCCGGGCGCGTGCAGCGCGCGCAGGCGCTCGGCGACGGCGGCCTGCCCCGGGTGCGGGCGGGCCTCCTGGACGGCCGCCGCCAGCGGCTCCGCCGAGGCGCCGGCCGCCGCGAACGACAGGGCGGCGACGCCGACCGCCGCGTCGAGCAGCTCACGCAGGCGATGGCAGGCGAGGGCGGCGTCGGCCAGGGTGGCGGCCCCGGAGCTGATGAACGGCAACGCGTCCTCGGGCGCCAGCGCGAACACCGGCGCGGGACCGACACGGGCGGCGTCCGCGTCCGCCACGGCACCGCCCTCCGCCTCCCGGGTGGCCGCCCCGGCCTCGGGCTGCTCGGGGCCGCGCCAGGGCAGCTCGCCGAGCAGGCACAGCGCCGTCGTGGCCAGGGCCGTCAGGTCGCCGGTGCCGATGGCCCCGTACGTGCGCACCGGCGGCGTGAACCCGGCGTTGACCGCGTGCGCCAGCACCGGCAGCACCGCCGGGTCCACCCCCGACCCGCCCGCCAGGAGCTGGTTGAGCCGGACCGCCAGCATGGCCCTGGCCCGCTCGGGCGGGACGAGCGGCCCGGCCCCGCACGCGTGGCTGCGCAGCAGGTCGTCCATCGAGAGCCACCAGGCGACGGTCAAGAAGATCCGCGACGCGTTCGGCCGGCACCCCCGGCCCGACCTGTCCACCGCGTACGTC
>NZ_JBFAIA010000072.1:0-37922 GCF_040654455.1 Nonomuraea sp. NPDC050691 | reverse complement strand
GCTCCCACTCGGCATTCGTCAGATCACCACGACCCATACGCCAAGAGTGGCAAGCCAGACAGAGGCCGTCAGCAGATCTAAGAAACAGCTCCTAGACCGAAGGCGGAGAACGGGACCGAAGGCGGGGACGGGGGCCTGGGCTAGGCGGCCGGTGGCAGGCGGACGACCGCGCGCAGCCCCGGCCCGGCGTCCTCCAGGTGGACCGTGCCGCCGTGGGCTCGCACCGTCTCCCGCACGATCGCCAGCCCGAGCCCGGCCCCGCCCTCGTCGCGGCTGCGCCCCGAGTCGAGCCGCGTGAACCGGTTGAAGACCCGCTCCCGGTCCGCCTCCGGGATGCCCGGCCCGTCGTCGGTCACCGTCAGCACCCCGTCGCGCGTCAGCGCCACCTCCACCTTGGAGGAGGTGTGCCGGACGGCGTTGTCCACCAGGTTCGTCAGCACGCGGCTCAGGTCGAGGGCGTCGCCCCGCACCACCACCGGGTCGCAGACGGTCAGCCGCGCCTCGCCGTACCGGTCGACGGTCTGCCGCACCACCTCGTCGAGGTCGACCGGCTCGCTGCGCGCCGGCACGCCGCCGCGCTCGTCCAGCCGGGCCAGCGCGAGCAGGTCCTCGGCCAGCCGCGACAGCCGCATCGCGTCCTCCAGCACGCCCTCGGCAGTCTCCGGCCAGTCCTGCCCCTCGGGGTGGCCGAGCGCCACCTCCAGCTGCAGCCGGATGCTGGCCAGGGGACTGCGCAGCTCGTGCGCGGCGTCGGACACCAGCGCCCGCTGGCGCTGCTCGGCCTCCTCCAGCCGGGCCAGCATGCCGTTCAGCGTCACGGCCAGCGAGTGGACCTCGTCGCGCGACTCCGGCACGGGCAGCCGCCGCGAGCGGGCCGTGTGGGTGATCTCGGCCGCGCCCCGGCGCAGCGCCGCGATCGGCCGCAGCGTCCGCCCGATGATCACCCAGCTCGCCAGGGCCAGCACCACGACGAGCAGCGGCGTGCCGACGAGCAGCACGCGTCCCGCCGTGCCGACGCTCGTCTGGATCTCGCCCACGGGCCTGGCCGCCAGCACCGTGCGCCCGTGGTCGGCGCTGACCGCCACCACCCGCAGCGGCCCCGGTATCGCGTACGGCCGGCCGTCCATGAAGCGGGCCGTGCCCTCGCGCAGCACCCGCGCCCGCTGGCGGGCGCCGAGCAGCGGCACCAGCCGGTCGGTGCCGTACGTGGCGTGCGTGATGCGGCCGGAGGCGTCGATGACCTGAACGATCGTGCCGTCGTTGGTGGTGATCGGGTTGGTCAGGGTGCCCGCGTCGGCGTGGACGCGCACCGTCTGCGCCTGCTGCCACGTGGTCTCGTCGATGGTGTCGACCAGCGTCCGGTCGAGCACGTTCAGCAGCACCGACGCCGACAGCGCGAGCGCCGCCGCGAGCACCGCGGCCGCCACGACGGTCAGCCGGAACCGCAGCCCCTGCCGCCGCCACCACGCCAGGGGGGTGTCAGCCACCGTCGCCGGCCAGCCGGTAGCCCGCGCCGCGCACGGTCTGCAGGGAGTTGCGGCCGAACGGGCCGTCGAGCTTGCGGCGCAGGTAGCCGACGTACACCTCGACCACGTTGGGGTCGGTGTCGAAGGTGTCCCAGACGTGCTCCAGGATCTCCGCCTTCGACACCACCTCGTCGCGCCGGCGCATCAGGTACTCCAGCAGCGCGAACTCGCGGGGCGTCAGCTCCACCGGCGTCTCGCCGCGGTGGACCTTGCGCCGCGCCGGGTCGAGCGACAGGTCGCCGGCCGTCAGCACGGCCGGTCGCCGCCCCGCGTCGCGCCGCAGCAGGGCGCGCAGCCGCGCCACCAGCACGACGTACGAGAACGGCTTGGTCAGGTAGTCGTCGGCGCCCAGGTCGAGCCCGTCGGCCATGTCGTACTCGCCGTCCTTGGCCGACAGCATGAGGATCGGCACCCAGTTGTCCTCGGCGCGCAATCGCTTGCACACGTTGTAGCCGGAAAGGCGCGGCAGCATGATGTCCAGCACCACCACGTCGTACTGGCCGTGACGGGCCAGGTGCAGCCCCTCCTCGCCGTCGTGGGCGAGGTCGACGGCGAACCCCTCGGCCTGCAGCCCGCGCTGCAACGCCGCCGCCATCCGCCGCTCGTCCTCGACGACCAGTACTCTCATGCCCTCATCCTCCCGTGCCCGTCCTGAGACGGAGCTGAGAAGCCTGAGAGCCGTCTCAGCCCGTCTCAGGCTCCTCAAAGGATGCATGACGCAGGCTGCGGACAGCGAAGTGAACATCGGCATACCGTTGAGGAGTGACATGCGTAGAGGCACATTCGTGAGGTGGGGAGTCCCGATCGCGGCGGCGGCCGTCATCGGAGGAGCGCTCGGCGCGGGTCCCGTCATCGCCGCCGTCAGCGGGGAGCCCGCGCTGCCGGAGCGGACGGCGCAGCAGCTGCTCGCCGACGCGGCGGCCGCGTCCCGGGGCAAGGACGGCCCGCCCGCGATGTCCGGCACCGTCCAGCAGACCGCGTCGCTCGGCCTGCCCGCCCTCCCGCAGGCCGGCGGTGAGTCGCCGCTGACGCTGCTGTCGGGCTCGCACGAGATCAAGGTCTGGTACGGCGCCAAGGACAAGCTCCGCGTGGCCATGCCGACCCAGATGAACGAGACCGACCTGATCGTCAACGGCGGCCAGACCTGGTACTGGGACAGCGCGGCCAACACCGCCACCCGCATCAAGGTGGAGGCGGGCGTGAAGGCGGGCGAGGACGGCCGGAGCGCGCCCAGGCCGCACGACCTGGCGGCGTCCACGCTGGCGGCGATGACCCCGCAGGCGATGGCCGAGCAGGTGCTGGCGCGGGCGGGCGAGTACAGCGTGATCAGCGTGGCCAACACGGACAAGGTGGCGGGCCGCCCCGTCTACCAGCTCGTCGTGGCCCCCAAGGACGCGGCGTCGCTGGTGAAGGAGGTGCGGCTCTCGCTCGACGGCGAGACGTACGTCCCGCTTCAGGTGCAGGTGTTCGCCAAGGGCTCGGCCGAGCCGGCGTTCCAGCTCGGCTTCACCCAGGTGACGTTCAGCCCGCCCGCCGAGGAGAACTTCACCTTCACCCCGCCCGCCGGGGCCAAGGTCAAGGAGACCACGCTCGGCGCCGGGGAGCACGCGGCCGAGCAGGAGAAGGCCGCGGAGGCGCGCAAGGCCGCCGCCGACCGGCTGAAGGTCGTCGGCGACGGCTGGACCAGCGTCGCGGTGCTCAAGCTGTCGGAGGACGACCTCAAGGCCCTCCAGCCCGGCGGCAAGCCCGCCCAGGACGCCCAGGACAGCGGCGCCCCGCAGGACGCCAAGGGCGCCCAGGACGGCGACGTCGCCGCGATCGCCGACGGGCTGCTCAAGGCGGCCACGCCCGTGAGCGGCACCTGGGGCTCCGGCAAGCTGATCACGACGAAGCTCGTCACCGTGCTGATCACCGACGACGGCCGGCTGCTGGCCGGCGCCGTCACCCCGGAGGAGATCACCAAGGCGGCGGGCGTCAAGTGACCGCTGTCACGCTCGACGCGGGGGCGCCCTTCGGGGCGGCCCCGCCCTCCGCCCGGCCCGCGATCGTCACGCGCGGGCTCACCAAGCGGTTCCGCGGCGGGCAGGTCGCGGTCGACGCGCTCGACCTGAGCGTGCCGCGCGGAGCGGTCTTCGGCTTCCTCGGGCCGAACGGCTCGGGCAAGACCACGACCATCCGCATGCTGCTCGGCCTCGTCGCGCCCACGTCGGGCGAGCACGAGCTGCTGGGGCTGCCGCTGGGCGAGGCGTTGCCCCGGGTGGGGGCACTGGTCGAGGGGCCCGCCTTCTACCCGTACCTGTCGGGCGAGGCCAACCTGCGCCGCTTCGACGCCGCCGACCCGGCCGCGCCGCCCGCCACCGCGCGGCGGCGCGTCGCCGCCGCGCTCGACCGGGTGGGCCTGACGGCCGCGGCGGGCAAGCGCTACCGCACCTACTCGCTCGGCATGCGCCAGCGGCTGGCCATCGCCGCCGCCCTGCTCGGGCCGCGCGAGCTGCTCATCCTGGACGAACCGACGAACGGGCTCGACCCCCAGGGCACCCGCGAGGTGCGCTCCCTGGTCAAGGAGATCGCGGCCGGGGGCACCACGGTGTTCGTCTCGTCGCACCTGCTGGCCGAGGTGGAGCAGATGTGCACCCACGCGGCCGTCATGCGGGCCGGCCGGCTCGTCGCCCAGGGGTCGATGGCCTCGCTCGGCGGCGGCCAGGTCCCGCGCGTGCGCGTGCGGACGCCCGACACGGCGGACGCGCTGCGCGTCCTGCGCTCGCTCGGTCTGGCGGACGTGCGCGCCGACGGCCCGGAGCCCGGGGACGGGGTGAGCGCCGAGCTGGGCGGGCACGCGCCCGAGCGGGTCAACGCCGCCCTGGTGGGCGAGGGCGTGGCCGTGCGGGGGTTCACGGTCGAACGGCCGAGCCTGGAGGACGTGTTCGTCAGACTGACGGGAGAGGGATTCGATGTCGACGGCTGAGACGCGCCCCCGGCGCACCCCGGGCCTCGTCCCGGTCTCCGAGACGCTGCGCACGGCCGGCCGGCCGGCCCCTCCGGTCGCGGCCGGCACCGGCCCGGCCGCTGCCGCCGACGCGGGGACCGCCGGGCCGATCCAGGCCACCGGAGCGGCCGGGACCTCCGGCGTCGTCGACCTCGCGGGGACACCCGCGCGCCGGTTCGGCGCGTTCTGGCGGCTGCTCGGCTCCGAGCTGGGCCTGACCTTCCGCCGCCCGCGCAACCTCGTGATGCTCGGCGTGCTGGCCGGCGTGCCCGTCATCCTCGGCGTCGCGCTGCGCCTGGTCACCGACGGCATGGACGCCGAGGGGCGGGGCGGCGGGATGGGCGGCCTCATCGCGTCCGTCGCGGGCAACAGTCTCATGCTGGCGTTCGCGTCGCTGTCGTTCCTCGTCGCGCTGCTCATGCCGGTCGTCGTGAGCGTGGTGGCGGGCGACGCGATCGCCGGCGAGGCAGGCGCGGGAACCCTGCGCTACCTGCTGGCGGCCCCGGCCGGGCGCACCCGCCTGCTGCTCGTCAAGTACCTGAACGCGGTCGTCTTCTCCTTCACCATCGCCGCCGTCGTGGCGGTGTCGGCCCTGGTGACGGGGATGGCGTTGTTCCCGGTGGGGCCGGTGACGCTGCTGTCGGGCACCACCGTGTCCGTGGCCGACGGGCTGCTGCGCGTCCTCATCAGCGTCGGCTACGTCGGCGCGGGGATGGCCGCGCTGGCGGCCGTGGCGCTGGCGCTGTCCACGTTCACCGAGGTGTCCATCGGGGCGATCGCGGGCACCGTGGTCCTCGTCATCGTCTCGCAGGTGCTGCGCGCCGTGCCGCAGCTCGAACCGATCAGCCCCTACCTGCTGCCCACCTGGCTCACGCGCTTCGACGGGGCGCTGCGCGACCCGATCGACCTGGCGGCGATGCGCGACGGGCTGCTGGCGTTCGGCGCGTACATCCTGCTGTTCGGCTCGGTGGCGTGGGCCCGCTTCACCGGCAAGGACATCACGTCCTGAGCCGCCGTGGGGCCGGCACGCGTGGCGGGGCCGGAGAGCCTGCCCCCGCGCGGCTCTCCGGCCCCTGACCCGGTCTTCGCGCAGCTCACGCGCGGGCCGGGTACGAGGTGTCGATGCCCGATAACCGATCGTGTATGGGCCGCCGCGTCCCGATGTGGGAGACGTCACAGCAGGGAGAGGGCGCGCGCGAGTGTTTCCGGCGGTGTCCTCCGGATAGAGGAGGCGTACCCGGGAAAGCGCGGAGCCGCGGTGACGTTCCGCGGGACCCGGACAGACCTTGAGGAAGGCATCGACATGGGAACCGACGACAAGATCTCCAACAAGGCGGAGGAACTGAAGGGCCGCGCCAAGGAGAACATCGGTGATCTCACCGACGACGAGGATCTCCAGGCCGAAGGCCGTGCCGACCAGGCCGAGGGCGGCCTGAAGCAGGCCGGCGAGAAGGTGAAGGACGCGGCGGAGAAGGTGAAGGACGCCTTCAAGAAGTGACCCGCACAGCCGGGCGGCCCCGCGGCGCCGGTCCCCGGGAGGGGGCCCGCGCCGCGGGCGCCTGTCACGGCGTCGCCACGGCATCAGCCCGATGACCGCATCCGGTCACGGCGTCAGCCGGATGACCCCATCCCGTTACGGCATCAGCCGGACGAACTCCTCCAGCGAGAAGCGCCCGTCGCCGTCCGCGTCTCCGGTGTCGCGCAGGGCGGGCATCGCCTCGGCCGGCAGCTCCGGGAAGTGCGCCCGGAACTCCGCCTCGGTGATGTAACCGTCGCCGTCGCCGTCGAGCGAGGCGAACTCCCTCTTCAGCCGGGCCAGCCGCTCATCCGTCACGTCCTCGGACATGGTCCATCGCCTTTCGCTCAGGGGCCGCCTTTCCGGACAACCTAGCGACCCCGCCGCGCCACCCCGCCATCAGGGCGGCCGGGCGACGCGGCGGCAGAGCGCGACGGCGGGTCAGGAGGAGCGGCGGGTCAGGAGGAGCGGCGACGCAGGGCCAGGACCGCGACCACGATCCCGATCACGCCCACCGCGAGCCCCGCCCCGCCCAGCAGGCGGGCCGTGCCGTCGGAGGCGGACGACGCCGCGACCAGCCGGGGCGCGTCCGAGGGAGCGCCGGCGGGTGACGCGGCCGCCTGGGTGGCCGCCGGAGCGGCGGACTTGGCGGCGGCCGGGGTCAGCTTGAGGACCGGGGCCGGGTGCTCCGCCTCCGTGCCGTCGGTCTTGGGGGCGTCGGCCCAGTTCACGACCTCACCGCCGGAGTACGTCTGCCTGGTCGGGAACGTGAGCCGGTCGACGCCCTCGGGCAGCTTGCCCATGGACACCTCGAACTCCTGGAACTCGCCCTTGGAGATCTTCCCGCCCGACCAGACGACCGTGGACACGGCCTCGGTCAGGTCGCCGTACTCGGTCTTGACGGGGGCCGGCAGCTTGCTCTCGGTGACCTTGACCGTCCAGCCCGGCACGGGCTTGACCGAGACGAACGCCAGCGGGTGGTCGGTGGGGAAGGTGACCTCGACGCGCACGGTCGAGGCGTCGTCGCGCTCGTTCGGCACCCGGAACGCGACCTTGGTGAAGCCGCCCTGCTCGGCGGTGGCGGGGTTGATCGTGACGTGCGCCAGGGCGGGCAGCGCGGTGGCCACGGTGACGGCCGCCACGGCGGCGAGCACGGTCGCGGCGCGACGCCCGAAGGACCGCCCGGAGGGCATGGCGAAGGACATGATGAAGCTCCACGTGAAGAAAAAGGAGATGGGGAAAGGGGGGAGGTCAGGCGGTACGTGGAGGACCGCGCCTGGCCTGGCAGTGCCGCAGGGCCGGATCGAGAGGGACGGCGCGCACCCTGACCACGGGAGGCGCCTGCCGCGCGGACGGCAGCGCGGGGAACACCCCGGCGAGCAGCACGCGCCCGAGGTGGCGTCCCAGGCCGTCGTGGAGGCGGCGCAGCAGCGACCACAGCGCGGCCTCGCCGCGCGCCAGCCACCAGCCGGTGAGGAGCGTGGCCGTCAGGTGCGCGGTCAGCATGCCGGCGTCGACCGCGAGGCCCGGGCCGGCGGGCGCGCCGGCGTCGACGGCCAGGCTCACCCCGGCGGCGGGGGAGCCGTGCAGGTGGACGGCGACGTAGCCCGTGGGGCCGCCGGCGCTGAACAGCTCGTGCAGGACGGCCTGCGCGGCGACCAGCGCGAGGTTGATCGTCAACGGGTGTCGCTCCCTGCCGGCCAGCGCGAGCGCCAGCACGGACGCCGCGCCGAGCCCGAGCGCGGCCGTGCCGGGAGCGGGCGCCGTCCCGCCGCCCGCCACGTGCGCCAGCGATGCCAGAACGACGCAGACGGCGGAGAAGACGGCCGTCCGCGCGAGTCTGAGGGGAAGGCGAGCGCGCATGCGGCCTCCATGCTCTCACGGGGCGTGCCCGCCGCACCTCCTAACCGGAAAGCAGGGGGCTGCCCCGATACACCGGGCCGCTCCCGATCAGACCGGCTCGGCCCGATCCGCTGGAGAACGTCCGGGATCAGGACGTCCAGTACCGGCCGGCGACGAGCCCGAGGCGGCGGAGGCCGGCCGCGACCAGGTCGGCGAACACCGTGGCGCCGTGCTCGGAGGTGTGCGTGTCGTCCTGCTTCTCGCGGGTGAGGTAGAGCTCCTCGGCAGCCTCCGGGCCGAGCCCTTCGACGAGCCGGCGGCTGTCGTCCGTGAGGTCGATCAGCGCGACGCCCTCGGCGGCGGCGACGGCGCGCATCTCGGCCGGCAGGTCCACGCCGAGCTCGTTCACGATCAGCCCTGTGGGGTGGAGCGCCGAACCGGCGAACCGCCGCCGCACGATCGGGGTGACGAGGACCGGCGTGGCGCCCCTGGCCGCGATCCCGCGCGCGATCCGGCTGAGGTTGTCCCGGTACGCGGCGGCGGTGGCCTGCTTGTCGTTGTGCCCGAACTGGACGAGCGTCACGTCGCCGGGCCGTACCTGGGGCTCCATCGTGGCCCACAGCTCGGGCTGGGCCAGGAAGGACGCGGAGCTCTCGCTGGAGCCCGAGTGGTTGACCACGGACAGGCCGTGCCGGAAGTGGCGGGGCAGGCGCTGGCCCCAGCCCGTGTACGGCGCGTGGGCCTGGTCGGTGACGGTGGAGTCGCCCGCCAGGAAGAGCGCCACCGGGCGGGCGGCGGCGAGCCCGATGGCCCGGACCTCGGGGGCCGCGCCGGCGAAGGTCAGGGTCAGGCCGGGCGTCCCGGGGCCGTCCCAGCCGTTCTGCTGGGCCTCCGGGGTGCGGACGTTGACGGTGAACGTGCGGCGGTGCCAGCCCTCGTCCGGGGACGCCGGCGCCATGAGCCGCCGCGCCTCGGCCAGCACCTCGGTGCCGCCCCTGACGACCACGGTCACGTCGTAGTGGCCGGGCGGCAGGTCGTAGGTGCAGGTGATGGGCGCGATCCCGGTGCGGGCGCCGAGCAGCGCCGGGTCGGGCTCCGGCACGGACAGCTCCTTGTCCGTGGTCTCGGGCATGCGGCGACTCCCTTCCAGCCGGGACAGCAGGAGGTAAGCGCTTTCCAGGTTGATGTCGGATTATGCCGTGCGATGCTGTCCATTGCGTGGCCGATACGCGTCCGATGTCGCTAGGGTCGTCCCGATCGCGTCGACATGAGGTGAGAACGTTGCGGCATGTGGGTGGTTTATTTCTCGGCCTGGTCGTGACGGCGGCCCTGGTCGGGGGCGGAGGATGGGCGATCCAGCAGGCGCTGGGCGCCGCCCAGCCGCCGGCCGGCCAGAAGCTCTGGATCGCGCTCGGCGCGATGGCCGCCGTGGGCCTGGTGACGGGGCTGGTGGTGGCGGGACGGGTCTCGCCGCTGGCGACGTTCCTGCCGTCGATGGCGCTGCTGGCCTGGACGGTCGTGTACGCGCTGGACATGAACCGCGCCCTGTCCTACATCCCGGCGGAGCCGTCGGTGAACCAGCTCGTGCGTGAGGCCGGGCAGGGCGCCAGGATGCTGCTCACCTCCGGGGTGTTCGCGCTGCTGGGCGTGGCGCTGTTCATCCCGGTGCTGATCCCGTCGCGCTGGGCGCGTCGCTACGACGACGATGACGGCGACGAGTACGAGGAGAGCCCGCAGGGCGGCTACTACTGACGGCGATCCGGAGGGCCGCCGCCCGCGCGGCGGCCCTCGGGCGTCCCCGCCGGGCGGCACCCTCCGGGTGCTTCACACGGGCTCGACCGGGGGCGGGACGGCCCGCCCGCGCGTGTAGAGGCGGGTGACGACCTCCTCGATCGTCGCCTGCCCGGGAGCCGTGGCCATGAGGTCGCCGACCGTGCCGTCGAAGGCCAGCCGCCCGTGGTCGATGAGCAGGACCCGGCGGCACAGCCGCTCGACGTCGCCGAGGTCGTGTGTGGTCAGGAGCACGGTGGTGCCCCGTTCGGCGTTGACCCGCAGCAGGAACGACCGGATGCCGGCCTTGCTGACCACGTCGAGCCCGATGGTGGGCTCGTCGAGCACCAGCACCTCGGGGGCGTGCAGCAGCGCGGCGGCCAGGTCGCCGCGCATCCGCTGGCCCAGGCTGAGCTGCCGCACCGGCGTGCGCATGAACCCGCCGAGGTCGAGGGCCTCGGTCAGCTCGTCCAGCCGCACCTCGAACAGCTTGCGATCTACTTTGTAAAGGAGCCGGATCAGCTCGAAGCTGTCCCGCAGCGGCAGGTCCCACCACAGGGTCGTCCGCTGCCCGAACACCACGCCGATGCGCCGCGCCAGCGCCGTCCGCGCGCGCGACGGGTCGAGCCCGGCCACCCGCACCCGGCCGGAGGTGGGGGTGAGAATGCCGCACAGCATCTTGATCGTGGTGGACTTGCCGGCGCCGTTCGGGCCGAGGCAGCCGACGAACTCGCCGGGCTCGATGCGGAACGACAGGTCGCGCACGGCGTGGACGACGGCGCCCCGCACCTTGAAGGAGCGCCCGGCCCGGTCTGTCTCGATCATGGTCAACTCCCCGTGGATCGGTAGTGCCTGATGCCCTGCCGCCAGGCCAGTGCGGCCAGCAGGGCGAGGACGGCGGCCGCGGCCGGGCCGAGGAACCGGACGAAGCCGGGCGTGCCGAACGGGTCGTCCCGGTCCAGCACGTACAGGGCGGGCTGCCAGTTGACGAAGGCCAGCGGCACCACGTACGTGACCCCGCGCACGAGGTCGCGGCCGTACACGCTGAGCGGGTACTGGGTGAGCTGGCCGCCGCCGTACGTGAAGGAGTTGATCACCTCCGGGGCGTCGGTGAGGAGGAACTGGACGGCCCCGCCGAGCGTCCAGATCGAGGCGAAGATGACGGCGCCGGTGACCACCATGACGGGGAGCATCCACAGCCTCCGCGCGTCCAGGTCGAGGACGGCCAGCGCGTAGCCGAGGACGCCGGCGGCCTGGAGCACCCGCCCGGCGCGGGTGGGGGTGAAGCGGTCGGCGGCCAGCTGGAGCCAGGTGCTCACCGGGCGGATCAGCATCGCGTCGAGGGTGCCGGCCTTGATGTGCTGGCTGACCCGGTCCACGTTGCTGACGAACAGGTCGCAGAGGGCGAACGGCAGGCCGGCGCTGCCGTACAGGAAGAGGACCTCGTCGCGGGTGAAGCCGGCCAGCGCGGTGGTGTGGGAGAAGATGACGAGGATGACGGCCACGTCCGCGGCGGTGAGGCACACGCCGAGCACCACCATGATCGCGAACGAGGCGCGGTAGGCCATGGCGGCGCGGGTCCACGTCCAGGCGAGCAGCGCGTACGTCCTAACCACCCTGGATCACCACCCGGTGGCGTACGGCGCGGGTGGCCAGGGCGCCGAGCGCGAGGAGCGCGGCGGCCCACATCGCCTGGAAGGCGAGGGTGGGGCCGATGGGAGCCGTGCCGAGGTAGACGTCGGCGGGCGCCTGCGCCATGGCCGCCCACGGCAGCGCCCGCACCACCTCGCCCAGCGTGCCGGGGAACAGGGGGAGGGGCACCATCATGCCGCTGAGCAGCGTGGTCAGCAGCAGCGAGCAGACCATGACGCCCCGGTCGTCGGCCAGCCAGCACACCGACAGGCAGATGAGGTAGCGCCAGGCGAAGCTGACGACCACCCCCGCCGTGACGCAGGCGAGGACGCCGAGCCACCGCGCCGGACCCTGCGGCACGGTGATGCCGAACACGGCGGCGCCCACCAGCATCGGCGGGACGCCGCGCAGGAGCAGCAGGTACGCCGCCCGGCCGAGGTCCTCGGCCAGGGTCCAGAGCTGGAGCGGCGCCGGGCGGACGAGGTCGAGCGCGATGTCGCCGGTGCGGATGCGTTCGGGCAGCGTGAGGCCGCCGCCGAAGAGCTGCATCGGCCCGATGAACGCCTGGGTGACGAAGCAGAACGTGACGGCGGTGGTGACGTCGTAGCCGGCCAGGTTGGGCCTGACCTGCCAGAGCGCGATGAGGATGTAGGCGCGCAGCACGCCGAAGACGCTGTTGGTGAAGGCCCCGGCCAGGGCCGCTCCGACATAGGTGGAGTGCTTGCGGAAGCCGTACCGGACGAGCCGGGCGTAGAGGGAGAAGGAGACGCACCTCCGGAGGGTGATGGCACGGTGACATGCCGTGCCCGGGCCCGTGCGCGGGCCGGCCAGTGGGAGCCCTGGATTATGGTCCGGGCGCCGCCGGGGCGGCAACGGATTTACGCCCTGGTTCTGGGTGTCCGGGGAAGGCGCGTGAGGGACGAGTTTCTTACTCGTTGGTAGATCGGTGTTCCGGGGGGAAGGGATCTCCTCGGAGGACCGAACATGCACATCGACAGGGACGTCACTCCGGACTATCCCCTCAGCTGGCAGGCGCGCGCGGTCATCGGCCTGATGCACGGCACGCTCAAGCCGGCGTCCATCCTGTTCATGCGGCACGCGCTGGCCCTGGACTGCGCCGCCCGCCTGGGCGACATCGTCAACCTGCTTCCGCTGCGGCTGCCCGGCCACGTCACGATCACCCCGGCGGGCTTCTCGGCCTGCGGCGGCGAGTGGGTGCGGGCCGGCGAGGGGCTCGACGAGCGCAAGGTCGTGCTGTACTTCCATGGCGGCGGCTACTTCTCCTGCTCCCCGGCGACGCACCGGCCGATCACTTGGCGGCTGTCGCGCGTGGCCATGCGGCCCGTGCTCGCCCTCGACTACCGCCAGGGCCCGGTGCACACGCTCGCCGACTCCCTGTCCGACGCGCTCGACGCGTACCGGTGCCTGCTCGACCAGGGGTACGCGGCCGAGGACGTCATCCTCGCGGGCGACTCCGCCGGCGGGCACCTCACGCTGGCCAGCCTCCTCGCGCTGCGCGACCGGGAGGTGCCGCTGCCGGGGGCGGCCGTGTGCCTGTCGCCGTGGGCCGACCTGACCGACTTCCCCCGCCGCGCCAACCGGTGGCAGGACCCGTTGCTGCCCGCCGGCCGGGTGCGCTGGCTCGCCCGCCGCTGGACCGCCGGCCTGGACCCGAGCGACCCGCTGGTGTCGCCGGTGCTCGGCGACTTCTCCGGGCTGCCGCCGCTGATGATCCTGACGGGTTCGACGGAGGTGCTGCGGGACGAGGCCCGCCGGGTCGCCGTCCAGGCCCGGCGGGGCGGCGTGCCGGTGCGGTACGAGGAGTGGCGGCGGATGCCGCACTGCTTCCCGATCCTGGCGGACGTGGTGCCGGAGGCGCGGACGGCGTTCCGGCACATGGGCGAGTTCCTGGCGGCCGTGGCCGCCCTGGGTGAGGACCCCCCGGCCGCCCGGGACGCCGGCGCCGCCGCCTGACCCGTGCCGGGGCGCCGGCTCGAAAGGCGTTCCGCTTCCGGTACCCGGAGTGGGACGCTGCCGGGCGGGTATAGCTTAGGGTCACCTAAGTAAGAGCGGAAGGGTCAGGTGGATGTCCGGCAAGCCGAGAGACCATCATCGCGGCGTCGTCCTGCGCACCGAGCGGCTCACCCCGCACATGATCCGCGTCGTGGTGGGCGGTGACGACATGCGCGACTTCGCCACCTCCGGGCTCACCGACCACTACGTCAAGCTGGTCTTCCCGCACGAGGGCGTGGACTATCCCGAGCCGTTCAGTGTCAAGAACGTCCGCGAGACCATGCCCCGCGAGCTGTGGCCCCGGCTGCGCAGCTACACCGTGCGCGCCTGGGACCCGGACGCGGGCGAGCTGACCATCGACTTCGTCCACCACGGCGACAAGGGCCTGGCCGGACCGTGGGCGGCCAGGGCCGTGCCGGGCGACGAGCTGCTCATGCTGGGCCCCGGCGGCGGCTACGCCCCCGACACGGCGGCCGGCTGGCACCTGCTCGCCGGCGACGAGAGCGCGCTGCCCGCGATCATCGCCTCGGTGGAGGCGCTGCCCGAGGGAGCCCTGGCGTACGTGCTCGTCGAGGTGGACGGGCCGGCCGAGGAGCAGAAGATCGAGACCGTGGCCGACGCCCGCGTGACCTGGCTGCACCGCGACGGCCGCCCGGTCGGCGAGGCGCTGGTCGAGGCGGTGTGCGGACTGGAGTTCCCGGAGGGCGAGGTGCACGCGTTCGTCCACGGCGAGGCGGGCTTCGTCCGGCGGCTGCGCCACCACCTGCGCATCGAGCGGCGGGTTCCGCTGGAGCGGCTGTCCATCTCCGGCTACTGGCGCTCCGGCGTGGACGACGAGGCGTGGCGGGCGGTCAAGAAGGAGTGGAACCGGCAGATCGAGGCCGAGGAGGCGGCCGCCCTGGGGTGATCTTGGGCTGGCCGCCTCCCCGGGCGGCGGTCACGGGATCTTGGTGAGGTCCACGACGCGCATCCGGCCCTGGACGGTGTAGAACATCAGTTTCTGCCCCATGTTCGGCACGATGCCGAGCATGGACGAGCGCGCATTCCCCATGACGGCGGACCTGCCGGTCTTCCTGTCATGCAGGATCTCTCGCGCCGGCCCCCTCCCCCTCACCAGCTCGGGGCAGAATCGGCCGGGCGTCACCAGCTGCGGACGCTCCGCGCACGGGTCCGGCCGCTCATGCGAGCCGTCACGCAGCCGGGTGAACGCGCCGCGAGCGGTCCAGCCGACGCAAATGTCTCGATCGCACCGGACCATCTCGTCCCCCGGCCGGGTGAACGCCGTGTCGGTCTCGCCGGTCTTCACGTTGCGGATGGTGCCGAACATCGGCTCGCCGTCGGCGCTGGCCATGCCGGGCCGGCCGATCCACGGCCATGGCAGCAGGTGACTGTCCCCACCGCCCTTGACGGGTTTCACCGTCCCGCCCCGGAAAGGAACGGTGAACACCCCGCCTTCCTGTACCGAGAACACGATCTGTTCGCCGACCACGGCCATGGCATCGACGCCCCCGTCGTCCATGGGAAGGCTTGCAACGAGATGGGGCGGGCCGCCCGACAAGGGGGCCGACCAGAGCTGCCCCCGGCCGTTCCCCGGCACCGTCCACCACATCACCCGGCCGCCACCTGCCACGAGGCCGTCAGGATACAGCGCCGTTCCGTCCGGCAGGTCGGTGATCTTCCGGGTGGCTCCGGTCCTGACGTCGTAGGCGTAGACGGCATCCGGCAGTTTGGTCTCGTACTCGGGCGTCACCAGGAGCGTCCGCTCGTCGATGAACTGGTACGGGCGGAACGCGTGCCCGTCCGGCAGCCTGGCCGGGATGTCGTGGATCGCCCGCGGCCACACCTTCTCGATGGGAGGCGGAAGCGTCCCCGTGGGCGGAGTGGCGGGCATCGCCCGCGGCGTCCCGCCCTTCAGCGCGAACGTCGCCCCGCCCACCAGCGCCACGACCGCCGCCGCGGCCAGCGCCGCCCGGGTCCGGTTGCGGCGCCTGCGGTAGCGGGTCTCGACCGTGCCGGTCAGCGTGATCGGCGCGTGCGGCGCCTGCCCGGCCGCGCCGGCGAGCGTCCTGCGCAGGGCTTCCTCGAGGTCGTTCATCGCGCCTCTCCTCGGGTGGCTGTTACGGCGGATTCCGCGGACACGGAGTCGCGGAGCTTGGCCAGGGCCCGGGCGGCCTGGCTGCGCACCGTGCCGCGCGAGACGCCCAGCACGCCGGCGATCTCCTCGTCCGTGAGCTGCTCGTAGTAGCGCAGCACCACCACCGCCCGCTGCCGGCGCGGCAGCCCGGCCAGCGCGTGCCACAGCCGCTCGTCCCCGTCGGGCAGCCTGTCGTGGTGCTCGCGTTCGGGCGGGTCCCAGGCCAGGTGCTCGCGCCGCCGTGACCGCCAGGCGCGGATGTGCAGCCTGGCCATCGTCGTGCGCGCGTAACTCTCCGGGTTCTCCTTCAGCCGCACCCGCGCCCAGGAGGCGCGCAGCTTCACCAGCGCCTCCTGCACCAGATCGGCGGCGTCGTGCGGGTTCCCGGCGAGCACGTATCCGTAGCGCAGCAGCGCGTCGCCGCGTTCGGCGACGAACTCCGCGAAACGGGGGTCTTCGTCCACGTGCGTCAGCCCTTCGTCGTCTTGGTACCTCCCAGAGCCCTCGGGTGCGGAAACTGTTGCACGGTTCTTCACCAGAAAGCGGGACACGCGAAAGGGCCGCGCCGGTCCGGGGGGAGATCGGCGCGGCCCTTGGGTCGCCGGGGGAACCCTCCCATGCCCTGGAGGTGGCCGGCGAGTCGTGAGACCCCGGGACGGTCAGTGGGCGGTGGCGAACTGCTCCTCTTCCGTCGAGCCCTTGAGCGCGGTCGTCGAGGAGTCGGGCGCGACCGCCGTGCTGACCAGGTCGAAGTAGCCGGTGCCGACCTCGCGCTGGTGCCGGGTGGCGGTGTAGCCGCGGGCCTCGGCGGCGAACTCCGCCTCCTGGAGCTCCACGTACGCGGTCATGCCCTGGTGGGCGTACCCCTGGGCGAGGTCGAACATCGAGTAGTTGAGCGAGTGGAAGCCGGCCAGCGTGATGAACTGGAACTTGTACCCCATGTGGCCCAGCTCCTTCTGGAACTTGGCGATCGTGGAGTCGTCGAGGTGCTTCTTCCAGTTGAACGACGGCGAGCAGTTGTAGGCGAGCATCTGGTCCGGGTACTCGGCCTTGATCGCCTCGGCGAACTCCCGGGCGACGTCGAGATCGGGCGTGCCGGTCTCCATCCAGAGCAAGTCGGAGTGCGGCGCGTAGGCCAGGCCGCGTGCGATGCACGCCTGGACGCCGTTGCGCACCCGGTAGAAGCCCTCCGGGGTGCGCTCGCCGGTGGTGAAGCGCTGGTCGCGGGGGTCGACGTCGCTGGTCAGGAGCGTCGCGGCCTGGGCGTCGGTCCGCGCGATGATCAGGGACGGGACTCCGGCCACGTCGGCGGCGAGCCGGGCGGCGTTGAGCGTCTTGACGTGCTGGCCGGTCGGGATGAGGACCTTGCCGCCGAGGTGGCCGCACTTCTTCTCGGAGGCGAGCTGGTCCTCCCAGTGCACGCCCGCCGCGCCGGCGGCGATCATGCCCTTCATCAGCTCGAAGGCGTTCAGCACGCCGCCGAAGCCGGCCTCGGCGTCGGCCACGATGGGCGCCATCCAGTCCCGCTGCTCGCCCTCGGACCAGGTGATCTGGTCGGCGCGCAGCAGGGCGTTGTTGATGCGGCGCACGACGGCCGGCACCGAGTTGGCCGGGTACAGGCTCTGGTCGGGGTAGGTCTGCCCGCCGAGGTTGGCGTCGGCGGCGACCTGCCAGCCGGACAGGTAGATGGCCTTCAGCCCGGCGCGCACCTGCTGGACGGCCTGGTTGCCGGTCAGGGCGCCCAGCGCGTGCACGTAGTCCTCGGTGTGCAGCAGCCGCCACAGCTTCTCGGCGCCGAGCCGGGCGAGGGTGTGCTCCTCCTGGACGCTGCCCCGCAGCCGGATCACGTCCTCGGCGCTGTAGGTCCGCTCGACGCCCTCCCAGCGAGGGTCGCTCTCCCACTCTTCACGCAGCTGCTCCGCAGCTCCCTTGAGGCGATCGTTCATGTTTTCACTCCTCTGTCGTCCCCTGGGGCCTGTGTCGAGTCTGTGCCCGGGAAACGCCTGATCGACAGGCTGGATGTTGCAGAAGAATTGCTGAACTTCTCTCTACGATGAATACCGGCGGGTATTCGTCAGTGAAGAAATCACGAGTTTTCCCGTTGGACTAGACCAATCCAGCGAGTCCACGCCGCCAGGCGGCCGGGGCGGGGAAGATCGCCGGGACGCTAGAAAATGGCCAGAAATTCTGTCTAAGATGCGGACATGGCGTCCTTGATAGGGGAAGAACCGCTGCTTTTGACGCAGGAGCTGGATCTCATCGCCTTCGGGCAGCGCCTGCGTCACCTGCGCAAACAGCGTGGCCTCACCTTGTCGGACCTCGGCGCGCGCGTCAGCAGGGCCCCCAGCCAGCTCTCCCTGCTGGAGAACGGCAAGCGCGAGCCCAAGCTGTCCCTGCTCAAGGCGCTGGCCACCGCGCTCGGCGTGCCCATCGAGGAGCTGCTGCGCCGCCAGCCGCCCAACCGCCGCGCCCAGCTGGAGATCGCCCTGGAGGAGGCCCAGCGCGACCCCATCTACGCCGCGCTCGGCCTGCCCAAGCTCAAGGTCTCCGCGCGCGTCCCCAACGACGTGCTGGAGCACATCCTCGGCCTGTACGGCGAGCTGCGCGCGCGCCAGGCCCGCGGCACCGCCACCCCCGAGGAGGCCAGGGCCGCGAACGCCGAGCTGCGGCGCCGCCAGCGCGAGCTGGGCAACTACTTCCCCGAGATCGAGAACGCCGCCGCCGAGGCGCTGGCCGCCGTCGGCTACCGCACGGGCGCCCTGTCCCAGAGCATGATCCAGAGCCTGGTGACCCACTTCGGCTACACCGTGCACACCGCCCAGGACCTGCCCCGCTCCGTGCGCTCCATCACCGACCTGCGCAACCGCCGCATCTACGTCAAGCACGAGCAGCTCGGCATGCACACCCCGCGCACGATCCTGCTCCAGACCCTCGGCCACCTCGCCCTCGGCCACGGCAAGCCCCGCGACTTCGCCGACTTCCTGCGCCAGCGCACCGAGGCCAACTACTTCGCCGCCGCCGTGCTCGTCCCCGAGAAGGCCGCCGCCCTCTACCTCCAGGAGGCCAAGGCCGACCGGGCGCTGTCGGTGGAGGACCTGCGCGACGTGTTCGCCGTGTCGTACGAGATGGCCGCCCACCGCTTCACCAACCTGGCCACCCACCACCTGGACCTGGTCTGCCACTTCGTCCGCAACGACGCCGGCGGCACCATCTACAAGGCGTACGAGAACGACGGCATCGTCTTCCCCGCCGACGAGCAGGGCGCGATCGAGGGCCAGCGGATGTGCCAGCAGTGGTCGGGACGCCAGGTGTTCGTCTCGCCGGACCGCTTCTCCGTCTACTACCAGTACTCCGACTCGCCGACCGGCACGTACTTCTGCGTCGCCCACGTCGACCCGTCGCGCGAGCGGGACTTCGCGATCACGCTCGGCGTGCCGTTCCGCGAGTCGCGCTGGTTCCGCGGCCGGGAGACCACGCACCGCACGCGCAGCAACTGCCCCACCGGCGACTGCTGCCGCCGCCCGCCCGCCGACCTGGCCGAGCGCTGGGAGGGGTACGCCTGGCCGTCGGCCCGCGCCAACTCGCACGTGCTGGCGGCGCTGCCGCCCGGCTCGTTCCCCGGCGTGGACGAGGCGGACGTCTACACCTTCCTCGAACGGCACGCCGTCCCCGCCTGACCCGCGGGCGGCCTGGTGGCGGGCCGCGACACGGCGCACCCTAAGCTTGGGGCATGGGGTGGACGGGGGAGGACTGTGTGCCGCCTGAGGTGCGCGCCTGGTCGCGCCGCCGCACCTCGCGGGCCGCGGACTGGCCGGCGCAGGCGCTGGCCGAGGCCAAGGGCAGCACCACCGTCAGCGTGGTGCTGCCGGCGCGCGACGAGCGCGAGACCGTGGGCGACATCGTCCGGGTGATCCGCGGCGAGCTGGCCGGCCTGGTGGACGAGGTCGTCGTCATCGACTCCCGCTCCACCGACGACACCGCCGCGGTCGCCGCCCGCGCCGGCGCCCGCGTCCACGCCCAGGACGACATCCTGCCCCACCTCGAACCGCTCGGCGGCAAGGGCGAGGCGCTGTGGAAGTCGCTGGCCGTCACCGACGGCGACATCCTCGCCTTCGTCGACGCCGACATCCGCAACTTCCGGCCCGAGCTGGTCACCGGCCTGCTCGGGCCGCTGCTGTCCGACCCCGACGTCGTCTACGTCAAGGGCTGCTACGACCGGCCGCTCAGCGGGGCGCCCACGGGGGGCGGGCGCGTCACCGAGCTGGTCGCCCGGCCGCTCATCAACCTGCACTGGCCGCGGTTGTCCGGCTTCGTCCAGCCGCTGGCGGGCGAGTACGCGGGGCGGCGCGCGGCGCTGGAGCAGGTGCCGTTCATCACCGGCTACGGGGTGGAGCTCGGGCTGCTCGTCGACCTGGCCGAGCTGGCCGGGCTCGACGCGCTCGCCCAGGTGGACCTCGGGGTGCGGGAGCACTCGCACCAGTCCACCGAGGCTCTCGGGGCGATGGCCGCCCAGATCATGCTGGCCGCCTGGTCCCGGCTGGAGCGCCAGGGCAAGATCCAGGCGTTCCACCGGCCCGGCTCGCAGCTCACGCAGTTCCGGCGGGGCGAGGACGGCCACGAGGCGGTCGTCCAGGACGTGTCCATCGCCGAGCGGCCGCCGATGAGCACCGTACGCACGGCCCGGCCGGGAAGGGCCACCGGCCGCTGAGGGGTCTGGCCCAAGGAGCTACCGGCCGGTAGGGTCCTGGTCTGAACGGGCTACCCGCCGGTAGGGTATGGCCCGTCTCTTCTCAGGGAACGTGTTCTCAGGGAGCGTGTATGGGCGGGTTCGGTCTGGAGCTCGGCGGCGACGTCATCGAGGTGCGCGACTGGGTGCGCGCGTTCGCCCGCGACGTCATCCGCCCGGCGGGCGCCGAGTGGGACGAACGCGAGGAGACCCCCTGGCCGGTCATCCAGGAGGCCGCCAAGATCGGGCTGTACTCCCTCGACTTCTTCTCCACGCAGTGGTTCGAGGAGAGCGGGCTGGCGCTGCCCGTGGCGTTCGAGGAGATCTTCTGGGGCGACGCCGGCATCGGCCTGTCCATCGTCGGCACGGGCCTGGCCGCCGCCGCGCTGGCCGCCAACGGCACGCCCGAGCAGATGGGCGAGTGGCTGCCGCAGATGTTCGGCACCCCCGACGACGTCAAGCTGGGCGCCTTCTGCGCCTCCGAGCCCGACGCCGGCTCCGACGTCGGCGCCATCCGCACCCGCGCCGTGTACGACAGGGGCGACTGGGTGCTCGACGGCGTCAAGACGTGGGCCACCAACGGCGGCATCGCCGAGGTCCACGTGGTGGTCGCCTCGGTGGACCCCGAACTCGGCACCCGCGGCCAGGCCAGCTTCGTCATCCCGCCCGGCACGCCCGGCCTGTCCATGGGGCAGAAGTTCAGGAAGCACGGCATCCGGGCCTCCCACACGGCCGAGGTGGTGCTCGACGGCGTCCGCGTGCCCGGCTCGTGCCTGCTCGGCGGCAAGGAGAAGCTCGACGCCCGGCTGGCCCGCGTCCGCGGCGGGGAGCGCGCCGGCGAGCAGGCGGCGATGCGCACCTTCGAGACGACCCGCCCGTCGGTCGCCGCGATGGCGGTCGGCATCGCCCGCGCCGCCTTCGAGTACGCCCGCGACTACGCCCGCGAACGCGAGCAGTTCGGCCGCCGGATCGGCGAGAACCAGGCCATCGCGTTCCTGCTGGCGGAGATGGCGACCCGGGTGGACACCGCCCGCCTGCTCACCTGGCGCGCCGCCTGGATGGCCCGCACCGGCAAGCGCTTCGACCAGGCGGAGGGCTCGATGTCGAAGCTGGTCGCCGGCGAGACGGCGGTGTGGGTGACGGAGCAGGCCATCCAGATCCTCGGGGGAGCGGGATACACGCGGGAGCACCCGGTGGAGCGCTTCCACCGCGACGCCAAGATCTACACCATCTTCGAGGGGACGTCGGAGATCCAGCGCCTGATCATCGGCCGCGCGGTGACGGGCCTGCCGGTGAAGTAGAGAACCTCGCGTGGTCAAGCCGATGGTTGGTGCCGCCGCTGTAGTTGTGCGGGAATCGCGAGGCACACGGGGGCATCTTCTGTCCGATCGCGGACCACATCGGCCCGGGTGCGAGTGCGAATCACCCCGAGGACTTGACCGCCGTCGGGAGCTGAGATGCGCGGGCGGTGGTCTGGCGACTGGTCCGGTAGCGGCCCGGGGTCGTTCCGACGATGTTGCTGAACGCTGCGATGAAGCTGCTGGGGTTGGCCCATCCGCAGGCGTAGGCGGTCTGGGTGGTGTCGTGGCCGTCAGCGAGGAGCACGAGCGCGTGGTAGATGCGTAGCTGCGTGCGCCACTCGTAGAAGGTCATGCCGAGTTCGTTGCGGAACAGTCGGCTGAGGGTGCGGGTGCTGGCTCCGATCGTCTTCCCGAGTTCGGCCAGTGAGGTGTTGTCTGCCGGCCTCTCGTGCAGCATCCGGGCGATGGCTTGCAGTCGGTCGTCGCGTGGCTGCGGCAGGTGCAGTGGCTGTTCGGGTGCTTCGCGGAGTTCATCGACGAGGACTCGAAGGAGGCGTGAGCGCGCGGAGCGGCTGTAGGCAGGCGCGGCGTCGTAGTTGCGGCGGCCGGTCAGGGCGAGCAGGACCTCGCGGGCGAGGTCGGAGGCCAGGAACACGGCCGGATGGTCTGGTATGAGCCGGGCCAGGGATGGCGGGAGAAAGACGATCCGCATGTCGGTGTCGCCGTGGGCGCGGTGGTGGTGCGCGAACCCGGCGGGGGTCCAGGCGACTCGGTTGGCGGGAACGATCGACGTGCCGCGCTCGGTGTGAACTGTCAGGACGCCGCTGGCCGCGTACACCAGGTGTCCCCGTGCGTGCGACTGCTCTGCGCTTGTTCCACCGGATGGCCAGAGGTGGCGCCCGCCGGACGGCCACATATGGGACGTCACTCCGGCGACCCGGCGAGGTTGGCGGCGAACGGGCATCGGTTGGCATCCTATCGGTGGCCAGCCACACCTTGCTCTGGTGACATTGCCTCCATGCGGAGTGGTCTTCACTCTCGCGCAGCGCCCGACCGAACCACATGTCATCGAGGCAGCGTGCCTGGATGTCGCGGCTTGAGAGAGAAGGAGAAAAGCATGGCGACGTTCGTCCTCGTGCCCGGCGGTTGGCACGGCTCCTGGTCGTTTGAGGCGGTGGTTCCGCTGCTGGAGCGTGCCGGTCATGCCGTGCACGCCCTGACCCTGACCGGTCTGCGGCCAGACGACGACAACGCGACGGTCGCGACCGCCAACCTCGACACGCACGCCGACGACGTATTGCGGCTCCTCGATCGGGCCCGCATCACCAGCGCGACGCTGGTCGGCCACAGCTACGGCGGGATGGTGATCGCAGCAGCCGCCGATCGCGCCCGCGGCCGGATCTCACGACTCGTGCATCTCGACGCCTACGTACCGCGCGATGGCGAGTCGTGCTGGTCGTCAACGACCGAGCGCTACCGGGAAGCGTTCGCTGCCGGCGCTGCGACCACAGGCTACGCCGTCCGCCCGCCGGACGGCGGCGATCCCCGCCGCCGTCCCCATCCCCTCGCCTCGTTCGTGCAAACGATCCGGCTCACAGGCGCGCTCGCCCAGGTCCCCCGTCGGGAGTTCATCTACTGCTCGGGATGGGAAGACCGGACGCCATTTGCCGAACTGCGCACCCGACTCCAAGCCGATCCCGGTTGGCAGGTCTACGACCTCCCGACCGGCCACGACGCCATGCATGAGGCCCCGGAGGCGGTCGCTGCACTACTGCTCGGCGAATGCATCGCGGATGCGTCGACGCGCAGACGACAGACTTGCCTTTGAGGGCCACACAAGCCCGGTTCATCCGGCTCTTTCATGCCTCCGTCCGGGGCCACGGCGTCCCCGGGGGCCTACTCTGCGCGCTTGGCCGAGATCGGGAGGCCGCGTAGGGGCGTAGAGGACCCACCGGGAAGACTGCGACGTGCTTGACGCTACCTACGACCGTCCTGATCTGACCGCGTTGACGCTGTCGAAGTCGTCGCGATGGACGGCTTCACCGGCTTCAAGATCTTGTGCCTTGGTGACCAGAGGGGCGGCCGCTCGCTGTCACGTGCCGGGTTCAGGTGCTGCGGTCCAGGTCGGCCGCCGCCTCCCGCAGCCGCTCCATCGCCGCCAGGACGGACGGGTCGGAGAACTCCAGGCCGGACCGGTCGCAGGTGTCGATCACGGTCAGGGCCGCGTCCTCCAGATGGTCGACCTCGGCGTCCGCGGCCAGCAGGTCCGCCAGGTGCCGTACGGACTCGATCAGCGGTGTCAGGGCGGGCGGGTGGTGGCGCATGACCTGCGCCAGGCGCGCCGCTGCGGCGCGGAACTCGGTCTCGGCGTCGTCGGGTGTCACGACCGCCGTCCCCTCTCGAACATCCGTCTCTTGGCGAGAAGCCGTCCCTTCAGTGATGATATCCACCTCTTTGCGAAAAACCGGATAGGTAGGGCCCCGGCCTGTCGCGCGATCCGCGTCCGCCGGGTCTCCGGGGACGTCCGGGGCCAAGGTCCCGGCCCGCCGTGCCGTATGACCCTGCAGTAGTGCCCACCCCGCCGTGAGGGTGGAGAGAAGAGCGCGCGAGGCTGGAACGAGAACCGGTGGGGCTGGACCGGTGGCGCTGTGACGGGGTGGCCCGCGAGGCTTGAACGAGCGGCGGCGGGGGTGCGTGATGGGAGACATGATCCGGTGGGTGGCGCTACACGTGCGCCTGTACCGTCCCGACCGCAATCCGGTGCGCCGCCGCTCCGACCGGCTGGAGGCGTTGGGGGTCGTGGTGGCGCTGGCCCTGCTGCTGCTCAGCGTCTGGCCCGCGGTCGTGCTGGGACGGATGGCCTACGAGAACGGGACGCGGGCCGAGCGGTCCGGGGTGGGCGCCCGCCGGGCCGTGCCGGCGACGCTCGTGCGCGACGCGCCGGGCGCGGTCGCCGACGAGCACCTGGAACTGGGGGCCAGGGTCGAGGCCGAGGCCCGCTGGGCCGGCCCGGCGGGCAAGCCGATGACCGGGCGGGTCACCGCGCCGGCGGGGGCCGAGGCGGGCACGCGGGTGTCCGTGTGGGTCGACGCTCGGGGGAGGCTGGTCCCGCCGCCCAGACGCCATGGGGAGACGGTGTTCGACACCGTCACGGCGGCCCTGCTGGTGCTCGCGGGAGGGGCCGCGGTGTCGTTCTCGGGCTTTCGGGGGTTCAGGCGCCTGCTCGACCGAAGGCGTTACGCGGCGTGGGACGCCGCCTGGGCCGAGGCGGCCAGACGCTGGCGCCGCGCCTGACCGCGTGTGCCCCTCCTTCTCCTGGGTGTTTCACCGCGCGGACGGCGGGTGGCCCGGCTCGCGGAACTCGGGGGTGTCCTGCGGGGGAGCGGGCGTCTCCGGGTTCAGCGCCTCCAGCGGTGTGTCGTCGCGTACGGCCCGCTCGGCCTCGTCGGTGCTCTCCACCGGCCGGACCGGCGCGGGCCCGGCCAGGAGACCGAGCGTGTCGTGCTCGCCGCGGCCCCGGACGACCCGGTCGATGGCCTCGGCCATGTCCTGCCGGGTGTAGGCGCCCTCGGGTATCTCGTTGAGGTGCGCCAGCATGTCGGCGGTCAGGCGTACGTGCTCGGACGCACGGGCGTAGACGTCGCGGACCGCGGCCGTGTCACGGTCACGGTAGGCCTCGTCCAGAACCTCGCGCATCTCCTCCACCCAGACGTGATCGGCCATGTCCATCCCCCCTCGGCCCTCCGGGCTCCCCTTGCCCTGACATTCCCTGCCGTACCCACGTCACGACCGGGGGCACGCCCGCAGACGTCTCTCCTGCCAGGGGGAAGCGGCTCGGCTCGCCGAGGGGACGGCTGAACGTCACAGCTTGCGGATGTTGACCGCCACGTAGTCGAAGCTGTCCTGCCTGCGCTCCACCAGGTCGAACTCGACCTCGTCCCCCTCCTCCAGCGCCCGGTACCCGGTGGCGACGATGTCGCTGAAGTGGGCGAAGGCGTCGCGGCCCGGCGGCAGGGCGGTGGAGGAGATCGCGCCCCAGCCCCGGTCGGTCTTCCAGAACTTCACGGTTCCTCGGGTCATGGCCCCAACCCTGGCAAGGCCGACGGACCGCGCGCCAGCCAATATCGCGGGCACCGGCCGACAGCAAGGGGCGGATAACCGGGTGAGCGGTGCCGGGCTGGGGCCGTACAGTCGCGATCATGCATGTGGGGTTCCTGTTCTGCGCCGATCCGCTCCGTCCGCGCCGGGTCGACCCGCACTTCGCCGCGCAGGCGGACGTCGCGCGCGAGCGCGGCGCGCCGGTGGCGCTCGTCGACCACGACGCGCTGGTGGCGGGACGGGCCGAGGAGGCCGTGGCCCGGGTGCCGCGGGGATACGGCCGCTACTGGTACCGCGGATGGATGCTGACCGCCGATCAGTACGAGGACCTGGAACAAGCCCTCGCCGCGCGGGGAGGCGTCCTGCTCACCGACGCCGCCGGCTACCGCCGCGCCCACGAGCTGCCCGGCTGGCTCGGCCGCTTTTATCACCTGACGCCGCCCACGGGTGTGGTCCGGATGGCGCCCGGCGAGAGCGTGCCGGACGGCGAGCGGCTGGCCCGGCTGGCGCGCGGCCTGAGCGACGGCGGCTTCGTGGTCAAGGACTTCGTGAAGTCGCGCAAGCACGAGTGGCTGGAGGCCTGCTACGCGCCCGACCTCGCTTCGCTGGGACGGGTCGCCGCGCGTTTCGTCGAGCTCCAGGGTGACGACCTGGCCGGGGGGCTAGTGATCCGCGGGTTCGAGCGCTTCAACGGCCCCGAGGCGCGGGTGTGGTGGGTGGACGGCGAGCCGGTGTTCGCGGGGCCGCACCCCGACCAAGCCGACGAGCCCGTCGAGCGGCCCGACGGCCTGAGGGGGGTACGCGAGGCCGTACGGGACCTCGGGGAGCGGTTCGTGACGACCGACCTCGCGCGGCGGGAGGACGGCGTCTGGAGGGTGGTCGAGGTCGGCGACGGCCAGGTGAGCGACTGGCCCGCCACGGCCGACCCGGGCATCCTGATCCGGGCACTGCTCCGCGCCAAGGCGTACGGCTTCCGGCTGTACCCGGACGACTCGGCGCCGTCCGACGACAAGGAGGTGGAGAGCGCGTACGTGCGCGCGGTGGAGCTGCTCGCACGCGAAGCCGGTGTCGTACGGTTGACGGTGCGGCAGCACTGGTATCGCCGCGGCGGCAGGCGGCTGCGGCGGGGCAGGGCCGTACGGCTCGACAGGGCGCTGGAGATCGTGCGGGGCATGCTGCGGGGCACGGTCGGATGCCACCTGGACAACGGAGGCCGCTTCTCCATCCATAGTGGGTGGGGTTGTCTGTACGTGTCAGGGGCTGCGGTGTCGGAGGAAACCGTGACGGAGATCAGCCGGCTCGGGCTGGTCATCCAGGAGGAGCCGCCCCGCCACCTCATGACGTACTAGGCCGGGGTCGCTCTCGACAGGCGGGTGGTCAGGGTGCGGATGTACGCGATCAGCTCCTGCGGCTCGTGGACCTCGAAGTCCACGTCGAACATGCCGATGGTGAGTGCCAGCCACTGCAGCGAGTCGGCCGCCGTGTGCAGGCGGCAGGTGTGCTCGTCCACCACCGTGAGCACTCCGTCCTGCGGGCGCAGCCGCTCGGCCACCCGGGCGAACGGCGCGTGCAGCGTGACCACCGCCCGGTGGCGCGCCAGCGAGGAGGTCACCGACTCGGCGACGTACCGGGCGATGTCCGGCGCGGGCAGCTCGCGAGGACGGAACCGCTGCCCGGCCGGCGCCGGGGAGGTCAGCCGGTCCGCGCGGAAGGTCCGCCAGTCGTCGCGGTTGACGTCCCAGGCCACGAGGTACCACTTGCGCGCGAGGTGGACCAGCCGGTACGGCTCCACCAGCCGCGTGCTGCCCTCCCCGTCGCGCTTGCGGTAGGCGAACGTGAGCCGTTCGCGGTCGCGGCACGCCTGGGCGATCACGGTCAGCACGCCGGGGTCGGCGGCCGGGCCCTGGGAGACCAGCGGCACCGTGTAGCTCTGCAACGCGCTCACCCGGCGGCGCAGGTGGCCGGGCAGCACCTGCTCCAGCTTGGCCAGGGCGCGCACCGACGTCTCCTCGATGCCGGCCACCGTGCCGCCCGCGGCCGTGCGCAGGCTGATCGCGATCGCGACCGCCTCCTCGTCGTCGAGCACCAGGGGCGGCATCGCCGTGCCGGCCTCCAGCCGGTAGCCGCCGCCCGTGCCCGGGGCGGCCCGCACCGGGTAGCCGAGCTCGCGCAGCCGGTCGATGTCGCGGCGCAGCGTGCGCGGGCTGACGCCCAGCCGGGCGGCCAGCTCGGGCCCCGGCCAGCCGCGGCAGGTCTGCAGCAGGGACAGTAGGCGGATCATGCGGGACGGCGTACTGGCCATGGCCCGAGGATGGCACGTAAAGCGGCCAGGGCCCGTCCGCAATGCGTGCCATCCACCCCCAAAGGCGAATGCGCGTCATCCGCCTGCGAAGGCCACCGAATCGGACGCGGGTCAGCCGGTCCAGGTGACGCGCTCGCCCGAGGGGTGCTCGCGCACGTACCCCGGCGTGCGGCCGAGCCGGATCTCGATCCGGCCGCCCTCCGCGTCCTTCCAGGTGAAGCCGTCGCCGACGGGCTCCAGCACGGGCGGCGGCGTGGACGGCTCGCCCGGCCCCAGCCGCACCGCCGACGCGAACAGCGCCCGCCCGCCGGGGTGGTCGCCCACCAGGTACGGCGTCGCGGAGTGCTCGCCGAAGGCGTTCTCGCCGGTACGGGCCTCGACCCGGGCGCCGTGCCAGCCGTGCAGGCCGGTGATGGAGCTGACCAGCGCGCCCGAGGAGACACGCGACTCCAGGCCGTCGAGCCGGGTGCCGCACGGCTCGTCGCCCGCCAGGGCGTGGCCGCCGTCGCGGACGTGGCTGCCCTCCGGAGCGGCGACCCGGTGGACGCGCACCTCCCACGGCCCGTCCACCACGGACGCCGTCTCGACCACGACCTCGCCGTCGAAGTAGCGGGAGGCGGCGAGCCGGTCGGTCACCACGAGGCGGTCGATGCGCCGCCGCCGGGTCGCGCTCCCGTCGGGGCGGATGACGGTGAGGCTGTTGTCGATGTTCGCGGCCCGGCCCTCGGGGCCGGTCTCGGGCGCGGTGTGGGTGGAGTAGGCGAGCTTGACGTAGTGGGGGTCGTCGCCCGAGCTGTCGCGGTCGTTGCCGTCGCTGCCGTGGTTGAGCAGGCGCACGACGCCGCCGGAGCGGTGCAGCAGCCAGCCGGGCGCGGGCATCGCCAGCGCCAGGTCCTGCTCGTCGCCGAGGACGTCGCCGGTGGCGTCGCCGGTGTCGCCGGCGGGCTCGGTCCACACGGGGTGGTCCGGGCCGAGGAGCAGGCCGATGAAGCCCTTGCTGGCCCAGTACGGCGAGGCGGGTCCCGAGTACGCCTGCGTGACCGGCAGGAACGGCCGGTGCCAGCCGAGGCTGAGCAGCCCGTCCGCGTCCGGGACGCCGTGCCGCTCGAAGTGGGTGAGCGTGCGGCCGGCCAGCAGCCGGGTCCGGCCCGGCGACAGGGGCGTGGCGTCGAAGATCGCGCCGAGCCAGAGCGGCGCCACGGCCGCCACCCGGTAGGTCAGCGACCGGCCCTGGTGCATCGGCGCCCCGTCGGGGGCGAACAGGTGCCGGTACGACTCCAGGAACGCGCGCAGCCGCTCGCGGTAGACGCTGGAGTCGGCCCCGGACATCCGGGTCCACCACAGCGTGTACAGGTGCATGGCCCACCCGCAGTAGTAGTCGTAGTTCTGGCCCGCGCCGTCGGTGTACCAGCCGTCGCCGACGTACCATCCTTCGACGTCGGCGAGGTGCCGCTGGATCTCGGCGGGGTCGTGGGGGCCGCCGACGTTGGCGAGGAACTGCTCCACGATGACCTTGAACAGCACCCAGTTGCACGGCCAGGCGTGCTTGCCGACGATCCCGCCCAGCCAGGCGACCACGCGCTCGCGCACGGCCGGGTCGAGCCGGTCGAACAGCAGCTCCCGCGTCTCGTGCAGGGCCAGCGCGATCGAGGCGGCCTCCACGATCGTCTGGTTGCCGTCGGTGATCGGCTGCCAGGCGTGCTCGTGGCCGGGGTCGGTGCCGTGGGCCAGTCCCTCGGCGTACCGCTCCAGCAGCCCGCCGGGGGCGGCGCCGGGATCGCCGGCGGCGCGGAACGCGGCGAGCAGGAACGTGCGCGCGAACCCCTCGAGGCCGTCGGAGTCGGGGCCGGAGGCGCTGGCGCGTCCCGGCAGCCGGTACTGGGCATAGCCGGGGGTGGCGTACGGGACCACGGCGTCCAGCAGCCGGTCCGCCGCCGACACCCAGTGTTCGCGGGATCCCACAGTGCCCCCTCAGGCTTGGTAAGCGCTTTCCGCCTTCAGGTGACCCTATGGACGCCGTACCCCGCCCGTCAAGGCCGAGGTCAGGCGGAGATCTCGACGACGTGCCCCCAGGAGTCACGGTCGCCGAGGTGGTGTGTCCTCGTCCCGCCGACCGCGCCGCCCGGCTCCACCCAGCCCACCAGGCGACCGCTGCCGAGCGCGCCGTCCGCCTGCCGGATCAGCACCGTGCGGCCGCCCGCCTTCGTGCTCTTCGCCCCGGCGTCCCGGAACGCGCCCTCCTCCGGCCGGAGCCGCTTCAGCCCGGCCAGACCGGTGATGGCGTTCGCGCCCCTGGCCGGCTTGTCGGCCACGTCCTGCCCGGCCCGCTCGAGGTCGGCGCCGCCGAGCCGATCATACTTTTGGCAGGTGATTGACTACTCATGGTGATATGTCCAGGCAGGCGGGTACGCCCCTGACGTGAGCCGAGCGGCGAGAAGACGGGGGGCCGCGGCCGCGCTGGTGGCCGGGATCGCGCTGCTGCCCGCCGCCTGCGCCGGGGGCGGCGGCGCCGGCGTCCCGCTGATCAACCTCTACAACGCCCCGCAGGAGAACCTCGCCGCCATCGTCGCCCGCTGCAACACCGAGGCCCAGGGCCGCTACCGGATCGTGCTCAACACCCTGCCGCGCGACGCCGACGGCCAGCGCGAGCAGCTCGTGCGCCGCCTCGCCGCCGCCGATCCCGGCCTGGACGTGCTCGGCCTCGACGTCACCTGGACCGCCGAGCTGGCCGAGGCCCGCTGGATCCGCGAGTGGACCGGCGAGCACGCCCGGCAGGCCCGCGAGGGCACGCTGGCCAAGCCCCTCGACACCGCCACCTGGCGGGGCAGGCTGTACGCGGCGCCGTACAACACCAACGTGCAGCTCCTGTGGTACCGCTCCGACCTGGTGCCGCGGCCGCCGCGCACCTGGAGCGAGATGGCGGCCGTCGCGGCCGGCCTCGCGGCCCGCGGCAAGCCGCACTACGGGGAGGTGACCGGCGCCCAGTACGAGGGCCTGGTCGTCTGGTTCAACAGCCTCGTCGCCTCCGCCGGCGGGCGCATCCTCGACCCCGGCGGGACCAGGGTGGCGCTCGGGCCGCCCGCCCTGGAGGCGCTCACGGCGATGCGCGACTACGCCCGCTCCGAAGCGGCCGACCCGTCGCTGCCCAACACGCAGGAGGACTCGGCCCGCCTCGCCATGGAGGGCGGCAGGGCCGCGTTCGAGGTGAACTGGCCGTTCGTGTACGCCTCGATGGCGGCCAACAAGCCGGACCTGCTGCCCCACTTCAAGTGGGCGCCCTACCCGGGCATCCGCGGCGCGGGCGCCTCGCCGCTGGGCGGCGCCAACTTCGCGGTCAGCGCGTACTCCGAGCATCCCGGGCAGGCGTTCCAGGCGGCGCTGTGCCTGCGCGACCCGGTCAGCCAGCGCACCGCGGCGGTCAAGGACGGACTGCCGCCCACCATCGAGGCGGTGTACCAGGACCCGGCCATGGCCAAGCCGTACCCGATGCGCCAGGCCATCCTCGACGCGCTGAAGACGGCCGCGCCCCGGCCGAAGACGCCCACGTACCAGAACGTCTCCACGACGATCTCCGCGGCGCTGTCGCCGCCCGCCTCCATCGTCCCGCCCGTCACGCTCGCCGAGCTGCGCGAGCAGATCGCCCTCGCCCTGCGCAGCCAGGGGGTGCTTTCATGAACGGCGCGGCCTCCAGGGGTGCTCGCGCGGACGGCGCCGCCGCCAAGGCGAAGGGCCGGGCGCTCACCGAGGGGCAGCGGGCCGAGCGGCGGCTGGGGCTGTGGCTGTGCGCCCCGGCCGCCATCGTCATGGTGGTGGTCACCGGCTGGCCGATCGCCTACTCGGTGCTGCTGTCGCTCCAGCGCTACGACCTGCGCTTCCCCGAGGACAAGGCGTGGATCGGGCTGTCCAACTACGCCACCGTGCTCACCAGCGAGGTGTGGTGGACCGCCTTCTGGGTGACGCTGCTCATCACCGTCGTCAGCGTCGCCATCGAGCTGGTGCTCGGCATGCTGCTGGCGTTCGCGATGTACCGGGCGATCGTCGGCCGCGGCCTGATCCGCACGGTCGTGCTCATCCCGTACGGGATCGTCACGGTCGCCGCCGCCTACGGCTGGAAGTACGCCTGGACGCCCGGCACCGGCTGGCTGGCCGGCCTGCTGCCCGAGGGGTCGGCGCCGCTGACCGAGCGCGGCCCCGCCATCGCGATCATCATCCTGGCGGAGGTGTGGAAGACCACGCCGTTCATGGCGCTGCTGCTCATGGCCGGCATGGCCGTGGTGCCCGAGGAGCTGCTGCGCGCCGCGTCGGTCGACGGGGCGAGCCTCTGGCAGCGGTTCACGCGGGTGACGCTGCCGCTGATGAAGCCGGCCATCCTGGTCGCGCTGCTGTTCCGCACGCTCGACGCGTTCCGCATCTTCGACAACATCTACGTGCTGACGAACGGCTCCCAGGGCACCGGCTCGGTCTCGATCAGCGCCTACCACAACCTCATCGGCGGACTGAACCTCGGCATCGGCTCCACCATGTCCGTGCTCATCCTGGTCACCGTCGCGATCATCGCGGTGATCTTCATCCTGGGGTTCGGCACGGCCGCGCCCGGAAGCGAGCGGTGATGGAGGCCGGCCGCCGGAGCGTCTCCGGCTGGACCGTCGCGAACGTCGTGGTGGTGCTGTACGCGATGGTGCCGGTGCTGTGGATCGCGTCGCTGTCGTTCAAGGACCCCAGCACGTTCTCCGACGGCTCGTTCATCCCGCGCAAGTGGACGCTCGGCAACTACGCCGGCATCTTCACCAACGCCGACTTCGTCCGCGGGCTGGTCAACTCGATCGGGATCGGGCTGATCTCGACGTTCGTCGCGATCGTGTTCGGCACGATGGCCGCCTATGCCGTCGCCCGGCTCGCCTTCCCGGGCAAGCGGCTGCTCATCGGCGTGTCGCTGCTGATCGCGATGTTCCCGCAGATCTCCCTGGTCAGCCCGCTGTTCCAGATCGAGCGGGCGCTCGGCCTGTTCAACACCTGGGCGGGGCTGATCCTGCCGTACATCACCTTCGCGCTGCCCCTGACGATCTACACGCTGTCGGCGTTCTTCCGCGAGATCCCGTGGGAGCTGGAGAAGGCCGCCAAGATGGACGGCGCGACGCCGTTCCAGGCGTTCTGGCAGGTGATCGTGCCGCTCGCGGCGCCCGGCATGGTGACGACCGCGATCCTCGCATTCATCTTCTGTTGGAACGACTTCCTGTTCGCGATCTCCCTCACCTCCTCCGACGCCGCCCGGACGGCGCCGGCGACCATCTCCTTCTTCACCGGCAGCACCCAGTTCGAGGACCCGACGGGCTCGATCTCGGCGGCGGCCGTGGTCATCACCATCCCCATCGTGATCTTCGTGCTGTTCTTCCAGCGGCGGATCGTCGCCGGACTCACCTCCGGGGCGGTGAAGGGATGACGTCACGCCATGGCTGAGATCGTGCTCGACCACGTCACCAAGAGGTACGCCGACGGCACCGTGGCCGTCGACGACTTCGACGTCCGCATCGCCGACCAGGAGTTCGTGATCCTCGTCGGCCCGTCCGGGTGCGGCAAGTCCACCACCCTCAACATGATCGCGGGCCTGGAGGACATCACCGAGGGCGAACTGCGCGTCGACGGGCGGCGCATGAACGAGCGGGCGCCGCGCGACCGCGACATGGCGATGGTCTTCCAGTCGTACGCGCTCTACCCGCACATGACGGTCCGCGAGAACATCGCCTTCCCCCTCAAACTGGCCAAGATGGGCAAGGCGGAGATCGGGGAGCGGGTGGAGCGGGCCGCCGGGCTGCTCGACCTCGCCCCGTACCTCGACCGCAAGCCCGCCGCCCTGTCCGGCGGGCAGCGGCAGCGCGTGGCGATGGGCCGCGCCATCGTCCGCGACCCCAAGGCGTTCCTCATGGACGAGCCGCTGTCCAACCTCGACGCCAAGCTGCGCGTGCAGATGCGCACCTCCATCTCGCGGCTGCAGAAGAGCCTCGGCACCACCACCGTGTACGTCACCCACGACCAGACCGAGGCGATGACGCTCGGCGACCGGATCGTCATCATGCGGGCCGGCCTGATCCAGCAGATCGGGCCGCCGCAGGAGCTGTACGACCACCCGCGCAACCTGTTCGTGGCCGGCTTCATCGGCTCGCCGTCGATGAACGTCCTGCCGGCGCGCCTGGAGGAGGGCCTGCTGCGCACGCCCATCGGCGACATCCCGCTGCGCGGCCGGCTGCGGCGCGCCGCCGACGGCCCGGACGTGCCGCGCGACGTCATCGCGGGCATCCGGCCGGAGTCCTTCGAGGACGCCTCCCTGATGCACGACGCGGAGGAGGGCGGCACGTTCACCGGGACCGTGGACCTGCTGGAGTCGATGGGGCCGGAGAAGCTCGCCTACTTCACCCTCGACACCGGGGCCGTCCGCTCGGAGCACCTGGCCGAGGCGGGCGGCGAGGAGGCGGGGGAGGGGTGCCAGCTCGTGGCGCAGCTCGACCCGAAGTCGGGGGCGCGCCGGGGGGAGGCGGTGCGGCTCTGGTACGACACGCAGGCCGTCCACCTGTTCCACCCGGAGACGGGCGAGAACCTCACCGAACGCTGACCGTCGCCGTCACGCCCGGGCCGCGAAGCGGCGTGACGAGATCGCGCCGACGACCGGGGAGAGCAGCCACAGCAGCGGCACCCCCTCCACCAGCCAGGTCAGGCCCGCCGTGAACAGCCAGAACACCCCCACCGCCATGAGGGTGGCCGCCTGCGCCCGCATCGCGCCCACGTCCGTCCCCGGCCGCAGCACCTGGTCGCGCAGGATCGCCCGCAGCAGGGCCGCCTGCGCGAACAGCAGCGCCGCCACCGCCCCGGCGAACAGGCACACGGTCAGCGGGTTGGACGCCGACTCGCCGATGAGCCCCGTGGCGTACGGCAGCAGCACCACCACGACGAGCAGTGGCACGTGTCTGGCCATGATCCTGCGGGACACGCGGGTGACCAGGTCGAGGGTGCGGTGATGCTCCCGCCAGACGCCCCACAGGATGAGGAACGCGATGAGGAAAGCCAGCCACGTGCCCCAGTTGTCGCCCAGGAAGTCCCACAGCCGGGCGGCCATGACCAGGCGCGGCTCGTCGCCCTCGACCAGGCCGGCGGGCGGACGGTCGATCTCCACCACGAGCAGCGTCATGGCGATGGCGAACACGGCGTCGACGAACGCCCCCACCCGCTCGTGCGACATCCCCGCCGCCACCCGCTCCGGCTCCCCCATCCACCCCACCCCCGGTCACCGAGCGTAACCATCGCCCCGGCGACGCCGATGCAACAGCGATCCAATCTCCTGCCAAGACGCCGGGTGGTCCGGCCGAGGTCACCGTGGGGAGCCGCCTGCCGGAGGCGCCGATCGGGGGTGGCGGGCCGTCCTCTAGAGTGCGGGCGTGATGTCGCAGACGTACCTCGCTGAGTTGTTCTCCCTGGACGGCAGGGTCGCGATCGTGACCGGAGGGAGCTCCGGCATCGGCCGGGCGATCGCCGGAGCCCTGGCGCGGGCCGGGGCGAGCGTGGTGATCGTGGCGCGCCGGGAGTCCGAGCTGGCCGCCACGGTCGAGGAGCTGACCGGCGACGGCTGCCGCGCGGCCTGGGTCAGCGCGGACCTGAGCACGCGCGACGCCGTGCGGGCCGCGGCGGAGGAGGCGGCCGCGGCGTTCGGGGAGCCCGACATCCTGGTCAACAGCGCCGGGATCAACCTGCGCCCGCCCATGGGCGAGATGACCGACGACGTCTGGGACGTCACCATGGCGGTCAACCTGGAGGCGCCCCATCTGCTCGGCCGGCGGTTCGGCCCGGGCATGGCCGAGCGCGGGTACGGGCGGATCATCCACGTCAGCTCGCAGCAGGCGCACCGGGCGTTCGTGCAGAGCGGTGTGTACGGCGTCTCCAAGGGCGGGCTGGAGTCGCTGGCCCGTTCGCAGGCCGAGGCGTGGTCGTCCCGTGGCGTCACCTGCAACACGCTCGTGCCCGGGTTCGTGATGACGCCGCTCAACGCGCGGCTGTCGTCCGATCCGGAGAAGGTGGCGGAGCTGGCCGCGCGCACCATGGTCGGCCGCAACGGGCTGGCCGAGGACTTCGCCGCGGCGGCGGTGTTCCTGGCCGGGCCCGGCTCCGCGTACGTCACCGGGCAGTCGATCTTCGTGGACGGCGGCCTGTCCGTCCACTGAGGACCGTCGAAAGCTCAGCCGACGCGCAGCGGGAGCGTGCGCGGCCCGCGGACCTGACCCGGCGCCCAGCTCACCGCCGCCGGGTCCGCCAGCCCGAACACCGGGATCCGCTCCAGCCACACCTCCAGCGCCAGCCGGAGCTCCATGCGGGCGAGGTGGGAGCCCACGCAGCGGTGGATGCCGAGGCCGAAGGCGACGTGCCGGTTGACCTCGCGGTCGATGACCACCTCGTCCGCCCGGTCGAACTGCGCCGGGTCACGGTTGGCCGCCGGGAACGACAGCAGCACCCAGTCGTCGGCCTTCATGTCGACGCCGCCCCACCGCATGTCCTCCTTGACCAGGCGGGCCATCGTGACCGGCGCGTACACCCGCAGGAGCTCCTCCATCGCCGTCGGCAGCAGCTCCGGCTCGGCGACCAGCCGCTCGCGGTCGGCGGGCGTGCGGGCCAGGTGCCACAGCGACGCGCCGATCGCGCTCCAGGTGGTGTCGATCCCGGCGATGAGCAGCAGGGCCATCGTCCCGGCCACGTGCGAGGGTTCGAGCTTGCGGCCGTACAGCTCGGCCTCGATGAGGTACGTCGTCAGGTCGTCACGCGGGTGGTCGAGGTGGTCGCGGATCTGCTTCAGCAGGTAGTCGAACAGGTCGTCCATCCGCTCGATGCGCTCCTCCGGGGGCAGGTTGACCCCTTCGAGGGAGTTCTCGATGAACTCGCGGAAGCGCGGCCCGTCCTCCGGGGGGAAGCCCAGCATGTCGGCGATGACCCGTACCGGGATGTGCTGGGCGTAGTCGCGGGCTGCGTCCACCACCTCCCGCCCCTCCAGCGCGTCGATCAGCTCATGACATAACGCCCGCGTCGCCGCCTCCCGCTTCGAGACCGCGGTCTTGGTGAACGCGGGGAGCAGCAGCTTGCGCGCGTCGTGGTGGAACGGCGGGTCCGAGGAGATCGGCGGCACCCCGCCCACCGGCGCGATCTCGCGGGGCGGCCGGAAGTTGCTCATGACGATCGAACGCGAGGAGAAGCGCTCGGTGTCGTAGGCGATGGCGGCGACGTCCTCGTAGCGGGTCGGCAGCCACCCGCCGCCGAACCGGCCGGTGTGCGCGATCGGGCACCGCTGCCGCAGGTCGTCCTGGATGGGGTACGGGTCGGCCGCCCACTCCGGCTCCATGTGGGAGAAGTCGGTCGCCCAGTCCGAGACGGGGCCGATGACGGGCTCGGTGCGCGTGCCCTGGGGCGGCTCGTCGCCGCGCGGCCCGCGGTAGTCCTCGGCGAAACGGTCGTCGACGGTCATGTCACGCCTCTCCGTACAGGTCGATGGCACGTTCGGGACAGTTGGCCGCCGCCAGGCTCGCCGCGCGTTCCTCGCCGGGCGGCACGGCCCCGTCGCCCGCGACCTCGCCGTAGCCCTCGTCGTCCTCCTCGAACAGGCTTGGGGCGAGCGTGTAACAGCGGCCGTGCCCCTGGCAGCGCCCGGAGTCGATCTGCACTTTCACCGCGGTGCACTCCTCGGTTCCTCGATGGATGTCGGGCGGGGCGAGCGCGGTCACGACCCGGGTGAGCAGCGAGGCCCACTCCTCGTCGCCGACCGCGTGCAGGTCCGGCGTGACGAGCGCGCTGCCCATCGCCAGCAGCAGGCAGAAGTGGGCGAGCGCGTCCGGCGACAGCGCGGGATCCAGTTCGCCGCCGTGCTGGCCGGCGCGTACGAGCGTGGCCAGCCAGTCGCCGCGCTCGCCGACGTAGTCGCGCATCGGCCGGGCGACCTCCTCGTCCCGGCGCGCCGCGACCAGCGCCTCGACGATGAGATGGCCGTCGGGATCGCGGCGGCGGGGCAGCCACCGGCCGACGACGAGCAGCTGGTCCGTGACGGAGCG
>NZ_JBFAIA010000071.1:0-38316 GCF_040654455.1 Nonomuraea sp. NPDC050691 | reverse complement strand
GACCTACCCGCAGACAAAACCCAACTTCCCCAACAAGACGCATCTCCGACCTCCACCCGCCCCGCCCCGCCGGCCTCGGCCACCCGGGTGGCCGAGGCCGATGACGCCTCACCGGTCAGGACCAGCACCCGCGTCCGCGGCGCGACGGCCGTGAACCGGCCGATCGCCGAGATCCCGTCGCCGTCCGGCAGCCGCCGGTCCAGCAGCACCACGTCCGGCTGCAGGCGCGCCGTGTCGGCCACCGCCGCCCCGATGGACGCGGACCGCGCCACGACCTCCACGTCCCGTGTCCGGTCGAGGGCCAGCCCGAGCGCCTCGGCCACCATGTCGTGATCCTCGACCAGCAGCAACCGGATCGGCGGGGAGTCTCCGGGGGACGGGGACTCTCCGGGGGGCGGTGACATCACGGGAATCCTCACGACGACGATGCGCGACGACGTTGCCGGCATGCCCATTCTCCCGCGTCCCTCACTCCTCAGTCACGCCGGGTGCCACGGCGGTGACACCCGGATGTGCCCGGCATGACATGCCACCGGGCCAAGGGGTGACCACCGCCCGGATCTCAGGTGGCTCCCTCCAGCCGGGTGACGGAGCCGCTGATCGCCACCGGGTTCCTGATCAGGTTGAGGATGGGGCCGACGCGTTCCACCTCGGCGTGCAGCCGCGCCAGGTCCTCGTCGGACGCGGGCGACGACAGCCGCACCTCGTAGCGGAAGTCGTACGGTGCTCGGGAGAGCCCGGGCCGAGGCTGTATCCGGCGAGGCCGGGGCCGCTGTCGCTGATGATCTGGAAGTCCCTGATCCTGATGCGGCGCACGCCGCTGCGGCCCTCGGCGGTGACGTGGGCATGCAGCGGCACGGGTCCGTTCGACGGCGCGGCGCGCCGGGCGAGCAGCGCCTCGCCCCCGCTGACCGAGAACGTGGCCTCCCAGACGGCGCCGAGCAGCCGCGGCGCGGCCGGGTAGAGCCGGTTGCCGCCGCCGAGGTCGCCGCCCGACCAAGGGTACGGCGGGCGTCAGGCCCACCACGCGGGCTCGCCGGCGCCCTCGTCGGTTCGGCGTCGTCGGGTTCGGCGTCGTCGTCGGGCAGGTCGTACCAGTGGACGTCGCCGGGGAACTCCTCCGGCTCGCTCGGCCCCTGGGTCGGGACCGGTCTGGTGGTGGTCACGGAGGATTCCTCCAAGGGAGGCACGCCGGTGCGCCCGGCGCGCAGGAAGCACCAAAGGGTAACCCCGGGCGGGAACTCCGTCCCGCCAGGCGTTCTCCCAGCCGCACGGCCGGTCAGCGGCCTTCGGCGGGCGGGGTCAGGGCGGCGGTGGGCAGCGGGATCGCGGGGAACGGGTTGTCGGGCAGCAGGATCACCCGGCGCGCCCGGGCGGCCTGGCCGGCGGCGTCGAGATGGAGCAGCGCCGCGCCGATGCCGGCGGCGCCGACCATGTAGCCCGTGTCCGCGCTGACCTCCTCCGGCCGCAGCCGCCGGTACGCCTGGTACCACCGGTAGCCGTGGCCGTCGTGGTCGGTGGCGCGGCCGATGAGGTTGCCGGCCAGCGTGCGGGCGAAGTCGAGGTGCGCCACCCGCCCGGTCGCCGCCCAGAGGCCCACGAACAGCTCGATCAGGCCGGCCGCCCCGCAGCACTGGCAGGCCGCGTTCCAGTAGCCCTCGGTCTGCCGGTACGGCACGCCGCTGCTCGTGATGCCGCGCGCCAGACGCTCCACCCAGTCCAGGTCACGCGGGTCGCCGGCCACCTGGTGCAGTTCGTGGAACATGCGCGCCACCCCGGCCGAGCCGGAGCAGAAGCCCAGGTAGTGCAGCCCGCGGGCGTGCGGCACGTGGTGCGGCACGACCGCGCGGTCGCCGCTCACGATGCTCACCTCGCGCACGAAGTCGGCGCCGCTGCGGGCGGCCCGCAGGAAACGGTCGTCGCCGCTGACCCCGTACAGGCGGGCCAGCAGGAACGCCGTGCCGGCCGTACCGGCGAGGAAGCCCGGCGTGACCGCGTCGAGCGGCAGGTCGGCGCAGTCGCCGAAGCGGTGGCCCGGCACGGGCAGCCGGGCGATGCGCAGGCCCGCCTCGACGGCGAACTCCTCGTAGGCCGGCACGCCCAGGTGGGCGGCGGCGCGCAGCAGGCCGAGGACGATGCCGCCGTCGCCGCGCTGCGCCGGGTCGGGCGACCAGCCCGCCTCGCCGTCGGCGGTGCGCCCCCGGCTGACGATGAGGTCGGCGATGGCCCTCGCCTCGGCCTCGAACGCGGCCTCGCCGAGTGCCCAGCCGGCCTCCATGAGTGCGATCATGACGCCGGTCAGGCCATGGTAGAGGGAGAGGTCGCCCTGGTCACGCCAGGTGGCGGCGAGGCGGCGGGCCCCGGCCCGGGCGTCGTCGAGGTACGCCTCGTGACCGGTGGCGGCGGCAAGTTCCAAGAAGAACAGCACGATGCCCGCGCCGCCCGAGTAGAGCGACCAGGGCTCCTCGGGGGTGGCAGCCGGTCGCCCCCGGGGGTCGGGATTGGCGCGCCAGTACCGCCCGTGCTCGTCGTCGACCGCCGCCGACCTGATCCACTTGCCGGCCAGGATCGCGGCGGTCAGCGGGGATTCCGCGCGGGCGCTCGGCGAACGGGTCCTGTCCAGACTCATGACTAGATTATCCCACACATTTGGTAGGAAAATAAGGATTGCTTGGTACTGGAGAGAAGGAAGGATGAGGACGATGCCGCTGCCCCACTTCCTGGTGATCGGCGCCCCGAAGGCCGGTACGACGGCCCTGCACGCCGCGCTCCAGCAACACCCCCGGCTCCACCTGCCCCAGGTCAAGGAGCCCAAGTTCTTCCTCACCGACGGGCCGCCTCCCACCCGTGGCGGCCCCGGCGACGCGCCCACCTACCGGGAGCACGTCTGGCGCAGGCAGGACTACGAGGCCCTCTTCGCCGGCGCGCCCCCGGGCACCCTGCTCGGCGAGGCCACGCCGTTCTACCTGTACGACCTCGACGCGCAGCGGCGCATCCACACCCTCATCCCGCACGCGAAGCTGATCGCCATCCTGCGCGACCCGGTCGAGCGGGCCCACTCCAACTGGACCCACCTGTGGTCGGCCGGGCTCGAACCGATCGGCGACGTGGTGCGGGCCTGCGCCGACGAGCGTCGCCGGATCGCGGCCGGGTGGGCGCACTTCTGGCACTACGTCAGCCTCGGCCGCTACGGCGAGCAGCTCAGCCACCTGTACACCCTCTTCCCTCGCGACCAGGTTCTCGTCTTCCGTTACCGCGATCTCGTGGACCGGCCCGCCGACACGCTGGACCGCATCTGCGGGTTCCTCGGCGTCGAACGGGGCCTACTGACAGAGGTACCCCGGGAGAACGTGACGGCCCACCCGGAGGGGGGCGGGCGGCACAGCCTGCTGTCGGCGGCGGCGCGGGCGGCGCGTGTCCTGCCCCACGGGCTGGAGCGGGCGCTGAACCGCCGCCTGGAGCACCTGCTCCAGCGCCGCGGCAACCCGCGCCGCCCCCTCACCTGGGAGCAGCGGCGGGCCCTGATCCCGTACTTCGTGGAGGACGTCGAGCTGCTGCAACGGGTGACGGGGGCCGACTTCAGCGACTGGCTCCAACCCCGCGAACGCTCGGGCGGCCTGGTGGGCGTCAGGCCGCCGGGCCAGCGCCAGTCCCGCAACGGCCGCCCCAAGCCGCTCTGAGTCCCGGCCCACACCTCAAGCCCGAGCCCCGAACCCACGCCCCGAAGGGGCCGCGACGGGGGCTCGGCGGTGAGGCGCGGGGTCAGGCGGGGCGGAGCTCCGTGCGGAGCTCGTGGCTGCCGTCGGCGCAGGTGTACTCGTAGTACAGCCGAACCCCGCCCTCCGGCAGGTCCACCACGTCGAGGTAGCGCAGCCCGCCGCCCCCGTGCGGGGAGGAGGCGGCGGGGGCGTCGCCCAGGGGGGTCAGGGCCGCGGGGTCGGCGCCGAACGCGACCCCGGTGCGCTCCTCGTAGTTCTCCGCCGCGCTGGCCCGGCCGTCGTAGAAGGCGAGCACGCCGGCCGAGGTGAAGCGCACGGCGCTCACCCGGGTGCCGCGCGAGTCCCAGACGCCGGGACGGCCGCTCAGAGCCGTGCCCTGCCAGGTCCAGGTGAGGCCGTCGTCGCTGGTCGCGTAGTCGGTGACCATCTGGTCGGCCTCGTCCGGGTCGGCCAGCGGGTGGCAGGACGCCCACAGGTGCCAGGTGCCGCCCCGCCGTACGATGACCGGGTCCTTGACCCCCGTCTTCGGGTCGCCGGGCAGGACGGTGACGCGCCCGGCCGGGTCGAAGGAGGCGGGGTCGTCCGCTTCGAGGACCTCGACCCGCCAGTGCTTGGTGCCGTGCGTGGCGCAGCTCAGGTAGAGCCGCCAGCGCCCGTCGGGCAGGCGTACGAGCGTGGGACGCTCCAGCGACTCGGCGTCCATCTCCTCGCGCGTGATCGTCAGCAGCGGCTCGAAGCGCTCGCCGTCGGCGGAGCGGGCGACGACGACGGCGTGGCCGCGCCCCTCCCCGATGGGCCGGCGCAGCCGGTACGCGAGGTGGACCACTCCGTCGTGCGCCACGGCGCTGGGCGCGCCGACCCAGTGCCCGGCGCCTGCGACCTCGGGCGCGATCGCGGCGACCGAGCGCTCAGGGGAGGGAAGGAACGTCTCCACGGCGGGAGCGTTCCCGTCTTCGATCAGCATGGGCACGAGGGTAGGCGGCGAGACGGGGAGCTTCATACGGATGCGCCCTTCATTGGCGTCGAGATCAAGATCCTTGACTAATCCATATATTCCCTATTGCTTTCATGGGAAATATAGCGCATCATCGAGGACGCTGACGGGATCGGCGATGGGCGGGCGGAGGGACTGGGGGTGCCTCCGCCCGTCTCCCGTCCCACGATCTCGGACCGCTCATGCTCAGGAGAGGTGCTCCTTGATGGCGGCGACCTGCTCGCGCTGCTCCTCGACGAGCCGGCGGGCCAGCTTGACCGTGGGCGCGTGCTTGCCCATGGCCTGCGCGACCTCGGACATCTTCACACCGGTGTCGAGGTGGTCGGCCAGCGCCTTCAGCCACGCGCGGTCGAACGCGGCCCCGGACAGCCCCTCCATCGCCTCCACGTCCTTGGCCGACGCCATGCCCGGCATGTCATGACCGGCGTGGCTCTCGTCCGGCACCTCGGCCTTCCACGAGCGCAGCCACGACGTCATCTGCGTGATGTCCTTCTTCTCGCCGGCGATGAGCTTCCGGGCGAGGTCGCGCACGTACGCGCTGCCGCCGCGCTCGGCCGCCGGCTCGGCCAGCTTGATCGTCAGCCGGTGGTGGACGATCATCTCCTGCGAGAACGTGACGTCGGACTCCGCGTGCCCGTCCTCCGTCGCCGCCCCGGCCACCGCCGCGGGCGGAGCCGGCTGGGCGGGCTGAGCCTGGGAGGCCGCGGCGCATCCGGCGACGAGCTGGACTCCCAGCACGGCCAGAACCGCAATGATGCGCTGCTGAGGCATGGTCGCTCCTCGGGGGGTGGGGGCGTGGGCCGGGCGGACCCGTCGCTCCGAGGTACGCGCCACCCGCCGCACCGGTTCACGGCTCGGGTTAGTCTCCCGCTGTGACCTCGGTTCTGATTCTCAACGGCCCCAACCTCAACCTGCTCGGCACCCGCAGGCCGGAGATCTACGGCTCCGCCACGCTGGCCGACGTGGAGGAGCTGTGCCGCCAGGAGGCCGGCAAGCTGGGCCTGGACACGGTGTTCCGGCAGTCCAACCACGAGGGACAGCTCGTCGACTGGATCCAGGAGGCGGGCGCGGAGGTCAAGGCGGGCCGGTGCATCGGCGCGGTGTTCAACGCCGGCGCCTACACCCACACCTCGGTCGCGCTGCACGACGCCATCGAGGGCGCCGAGCTGCCCGTGGTCGAGGTGCACATCTCCAACGTCCACCGGCGCGAGGAGTTCCGGCACCACTCGTACCTGTCGCCGGTCGCGCGCGGCATCGTGGTCGGCTTCGGCGTGTACGGCTACGCCCTGGCCATCAACGGCCTGTACCACGCGACCCGGGCGTAGGACGACGTCCCCGCCCAGGCAGGCTTCGGCCCACCCGGGACAGCTCCCGGCCGTCCACAGCGCGTGGGCGCTCGCCGACGGCCGTACGATCGTGCTCATCACCCACCGGCCGGCCGGCGTCCGCTACGCCGACCGGATCTACGTCCTCGACCACGGGCACGTGGCCGAGCACGGCACACACGAGGAGCTGATGGCACGCGACGGGCTCTACGCCGACCTCTACACGTTGCAGGCGTCGGCCTACCAGGAGGTGTCGTGATCGTCCTCGCGTCGGCCCACCTCGCGGTGGCGGCCGTGCTGCTGGGGGCGGCGCTCGGCAAGATCCGCGACGTCCGCGCGTTCGCGACGACGATCGCGGGTTACCGGGTGATGCCGGCCCGGCTGGCCCTGCCCGCGGCCGTGGCCGTGCTCGTCACCGAGGTGGCGGCGGCGGCGCTGCTGCTGGCGCCGGGGCCGCGCCGGTGGGGGGCCGTGGTGGCGGCGCTGCTGTTCGCGGTGTTCCTCGGGGCGATGGGGTCGGTGCTGCGGCGTGGGCTGAGCGTGGGCTGCGGCTGCTTCGGCGGCCGTGACCTCGTCGGGCCGGGCACGATGGCGCGCACGGGCGTGCTCCTGGTGCTCGCGCTCATGGCGGTGGCGGCCGGGCCGGCGCCGTTCGCGCCGCTCCAGGTGCCGGTGGCCGTCGCGCTCCTGGGGGTCGCGTTCGTGCTGCCCGTCCTGCTGCCCGGGCGCGGACGGCACGGCCCGGGCGGCGGGCGTACCGGCAGGTCCGGCGGTCCTGCCACCAGAGGCCGGCTCGAACAGGGGCCCCGGCCCGGGACACCCTTCGTCCTGGAGGGCGCGCCGGAGCGGACCGCCGACCAGGTCCTGTACGCGCTGGTCTCGCCGGGGTGCGGGCTGTGCACGACGATGCTGCCCCACTTCACGGCCGTGGCCGCCCGGATGGAGGTCGTGCTGGTCAGCGCGGCCCCCAAGGACGGGTCCTTCGGCGCCGGCGGGCCGCCGCTGGTGGTGGACCCGGACGTGTACGACCGCAACGACATCCTCTGGCCGCCGTACGCGGTGGTGACGGACCGCCAGGGCACCGTCCTCGCCGCCGGGGGCACCGCCGACCCGGCCCAGCTCCAGGCCGTCCTCGACAGCGCCGCCTCCCCGCACCCGTCCTAGCCGCACGAACGTGTCTCAGCCGCACGAACCTGCCTCAGCCGCACGAACCTGTCTCAGCGGTACGAAGCGGTCCTGGCCGTACGAAGCGGTCGGCCGGGGCGCGGTCAGAAGCTGCGGGAGCGGCGCAGGCCGGCCGGGCGCCCGTCAGGGTCCACGGCCACCCGGTACAGCGGCATGGCCAGCAGCTTGCGGAAGCGCCCCAGCTCCGGAGCCGGGTGCGGGCGCAGGCGGCCGGGCGGCCGGGCGCCCCGGCGCTCCTCCCTGTGCCAGGACTCCAGGCGCCGCGCCGCCTCCGCGAACGCCTCGAAGGCCGCCTTCGGGTCGCACAGGTCGTCCACGTCGGCCGGGTCGCGGTCCAGGTGCTCGGCGGCCAGCGCGAGCCGCAGGTCCCGGGCGAAGCGGCGGGCGCCGGCGGGCGGGCGCGGGTCGGGTTCCTCGTCGAGGACCGCGCAGCTCAGCTCCGAGTCGTACGTCCACGACCGCAGGTTGACGTTGTCGGACCCGACGCTCGCCCACACGTCGTCCACCACGCACACCTTGGCGTGCACGTAGACCGGCGTGCCCGCGTGGTTCTCCAGGTCGTACACCGCGACCCGGTCGCCGCCCGCCTGCTGGAGCCGGTCGAGGGCCTCGCTGCGGCCGATGAGGCTGGCGGGGCCGGCCAGCCAGCCGTCCTGGTCCGGGTGGCGGGGCACGACGACGATCATGCGCAGCCCGTCCTCGCGCTCCAGGGCCTCCGCGAACGGCTCGATCACCTCGGTGGACCACAGGTACTGGTCCTCCAGGTAGACGAGGGAGCGGGCCCTGCGCAACACCTTCCGGTAGGCCCGGGCGACGCTCCGCTCGCCGCGCGGGGCGAAGGGGTACGGGCGCCGCCGGTACGGATACGTCCGCAGGAGCTGCACGGCGTGCGTACCGGCCCGGCCCGGAGCGGGGCCCGGCGGAGGCAGCGGAGGCACGTCGTCCATCCGTTCCAGGTGGTCGCGCAGGCGCCTCAACGGCTGCCGCGTCTCCGGGGCCGGGTCCTCCCACCGCTCGCGGAACACGGTCTCCACCTCGGCCACCGCCGGGCCGTGGATCGCCGCCTGGACGTCGTGCCAGGGCGGGCTGTCGCCGTACACGTCGGGCATGGGCGCGGCCTGCGGATCGCCGTGGTGGGAAACGTCGTCGCGGCGGCTGTGACACAGGTCGACGCCGCCGACGAAGGCCACGTCGCGGGCGGGGTCGCCTGGGCGCCGGATCACCACGAACTTCTGGTGGTGGGCGCCGCCGGGCCGTACCCGCGTGTCGAGCAGCGCCTGGCCGCCGGCCGCCTCGATCTTCTCGCCCAGGTGCCGGTTCTCCGCGGCGCTGAAGCGCAGCGCGTCCAGATGGGAGCGCCAGATCAGCCCTCTGACCAGCGCTCCCCTGGTGGCCGCCCCGGACAGCGCGTCGGAGATCCGCGGCCCGCCGTCGGTGAGCCGCTCGTCGGGGTCGCCGCGCCAGTCGGCGAACAGCACCAGGTCGTCCTCGCGCACGCTCTCCAGGCACGCCAGGAGCTCGGCGAAGTAGGTCGCCCCGTGGATCAGGGGACGCACCAGGTTGCCCGTGGTCCAGGCGCCCAGCCGGGTGGACGGGTTGCCGCGTTCCTCCTCTGTGAGGAACCAGTCAGCGAGGTCCATTCGCTGACGGCTACCCGGTGGCCGTCCGGGCATGCGTCAGCAGCGTCCACAGCCGCTCGGGCGTCAGCGGCGTGACCGTGATCAGGTCCGCGACCTCGGGCAGGGCGGCGGCGACCGCGTTGGCGATGGCGGCGGGCGGCCCGATGGTGCCGGCCTCGCCGACGCCCTTCATGCCTCCCGGCGTGACGGGCGAGGGCGTCACCAGGCTCGCCAGCCCCAGGTTGGGCACCTCCCTGGTCGTGGGCAGCAGGTACTCGGCGATCGGCTGGCCGTCGTCGGTGTAGACGATCTCCTCGGTCAGCGCCATGCCGATGCCCTGCGCGATGCCGCCCGCGAGCTGGCCGTCCACGATGGCCGGGTTCACCTGCACGCCGCAGTCGTTGACCGCCCAGTAGCCCTCCACCTCGACCGCCCCGGTCTCCGTGTCGACGGCCACGGCCGCCGCGTGTGCGCCGTAGGCGTAGGTGTAGGCGGACGGGTCGTACACGGCCCGTTCCTCCAGCCCCGGCGAGGCGCCCTCGGGCAGGTCCCAGCCGCGCCACGCCGACGTGGCGACCTCGCGCAGCGTCAGCGAGGCGCGCGGGTCGCCCTTCACGCGCACCGACCCGTCGGTGATCTCCAGGTCCTCGGGCGCGGCCTCCAGCCGGTGGGCGGCGAGCGCCAGGATCTTGTCCCGCAGGCGCCCCGCCGCCTGGGTGAGCGCCGCCCCGCCGACGGCGAGCGACCGGCTGGCGATCGAGCCGATCGGCGAGTACGGCGTGGCCGCCGTGTCGCCCAGCACCACCCGCACCCGTCCCGGGTCGACGCCCATCCGGTCGGCGGCGAGCTGGGCCAGCGTCGTCTCGATGCCCTGGCCGATCGCCGCCACGCCGGAGGCGACGACGACCGAGGCGTCGGGCTCCATGCGCACCACCGCGATCTCGTAACCGCCCGCGAGCTGGCCCGTGGTCTTCATGTCCTTCGACGGCCCGAGCCCGGTCGCCTCCACGTGGCACGAGTAGCCGACGCCCCGCCTGCGCCCGTCGCTCCACTCGAACGCCCGGCTGCGCTGGACGCCCTCGGACACCAGGTCGCGCAGCGTGAGCAGGGCCCGCGGGTAGTCGCCCGAGTCGTACGGCTGGTAGAGCCGCGACACGCACGGCAGCTCGTCCGGCCCGAGCAGGTTGCGCAGGCGCAGCTCCACCGGGTCGAACCCGAGCCGCCGCGCCGCCTCGTCGATCAGCCGCTCCCGCGTGTAGGTCGCCTCCGGCTGGCCGAACCCCCGGTACGAGCCGGTCGGCGTGGTCGTCGTGACGACGCCGCGCACCCGTACCGCCGCCCGGTCGAACCGGTACGGGCCGGGCAGCAGGATGGCGGTCACCGAGAACGGCGAGATGCCGACGTTGGACGGGTGCGCCCCGATGTCGCCGATGACGTCGGCGTGCAACGCCACGAACCTGCCGTCCGCGTCCAGCGCCAGCCGCGCCCGGTGGAGGGCGGCCCGGGCGGGCAGCGTGGCGACCAGCCGGTCGCCGGGCGACTCGGTCCAGCGCACGGGCCGGCCGCCGAGGCGCATCGCGGCCAGGCAGACCAGCGCCTCGTCGGGGTAGAGGTGCTCCTTGCCGCCGAACCCGCCGCCGGTGTCGCCGCTGATGACGCGTACCCGGTCGTGGGTGAGCCCGAGCGCGTCCGCCGCGTGGTCGCGCACGTGGTGCGGCGCCTGCGTGGAGGTGCGGATCGTCAGCTCCCCGTCGGCGTACGTGGCGACGAGCGCGCGCGGCTCCATCGGGTACGGCGACGCCCGGCCGTACCGGAAGGCCAGCTCGACCACGTGCGCGGCGCCGGCGATGGCCTCCTCGCAGTCGGCGTCGCCGAGGACCGAGTCGGTGAGCACGTTGGAACCCCAGTCGGGGTGCAGGACGGGCGCGTCCGCCTCCAGCGCCCGCTCCACGTCCACGACCGGGGGCAGCTCGTCCAGGTCGAGGTCCAGCAGCGCGGCGGCGTCCGCGGCGGCCTCGGGCGTCTCGGCGACGACCACGGCGAGCGGCTGCCCCACGTACCGGATCGTCGCGTCCAGGGCCGGGTAGGAGGTGTCTCGCTGCCCCACGGCGAGCGTCACGCACGGCAGCCGCACGTCGAGCGCGTCGGCGGGCGTGATGACGTCGAGCACCCCCTCGGCCGCCAGCGCGGCCTTGGCGTCGCACCCGGCCAGCCGTCCGTGCGCGACGGGGCTGCGCACCACGACGGCGTGGGCCGTCGCGGGGAGCCGCACGTTGCCCGCGTACCTGGCCCGGCCGGTCAGCAGCCGGGCGTCCTCCCGGCGGGGCGCGCGCGCCCCCACATGTCCACCCTCGTCCTTGTCCTCACCCATGGCCTCGATTGTGAGCGCCGTCACCCGGCCGGTCCATACACGACGCGGTCACAGACCGTATCCGGACGGACTCAACGGGACGCGCGCCACTCCGCCACGATCGCGTCCACGTCGTACGGGAGCAGGTTGAGCGGCGGACCGGACAGCCCGGTGCGGATGGCCTCGCGGATCCGGGCGTTGATCTCCTCGACCACCTGCCGCACCTCCCGCTCCGAGCGGGCGGCCCGCGCCTCGGCCAGCGCCTCCTCCGCGTCCTTGCGCAGGGCGAGCGTCGGCGGCAGCGGCATGGACAGTCCCTCGCTGCGCAGCTTCTGCTTGATCCACCACATCTCGTCGTACGGCTTGTCGAGATCGGGCAGGGGCTTGCCCTTGCCCGGCAGGTCGTCGAACTCGCCGCGCTCCTCCGCCTCGCGGATCTGCCGGTCGATCCACGACTCGAAGTTCACCCCGAACGGCTTGCGGTCGCTCACGACGCTGCTCCTCCCGATGGCGGCGGCCCTGTGATCCAGGCTACGTGCCCCCTGCGGATCATCAGCGGGGAGCGTGATGGAATGACGGGAGCAGGTGTCGCTGAAGGAGGCTCCGTGGCCATCGTCTCGCGCGGCTTTCGCGGCCGGCCCAGGGCGGGTGGCGACCGGCTGCCGCCCGGCCAGTACCTCGTCGAGGACTTCCCCGTGCTGTCGGCCGGGCCGACGCCCCGCGTGCCGCCCGACCGGTGGGAGTTCGCCATCGACACCGAGGACGGCCGGACCCACCGCTGGTCGTGGCAGGAGTTCAAGGAGCTGCCGCAGGAGCGGCCGGCCGTGGACATCCACTGCGTCACCAAGTGGTCCAAGCTGGACACCCACTGGGAGGGTGTCTCGCTCGACGTGCTCTTCGAGGACGTGGAGAGCGCCGCCGAGTACGCGCTGGTCCACTCGTACGGCGGCTACACCACCAACCTGCCGGTCGAGGACCTGCTCGACGGCAAGGCATGGATCGTCCACAGCTTCGACGGCGAGGAGCTGTCCCCTGTCCACGGCGGCCCGGCCCGGCTGCTCGTCCCCCACCTGTACTTCTGGAAGTCGGCCAAGTGGGTGCGCGGCATCCGGCTGCTGAACGAGGACTGGCCCGGCTTCTGGGAGACCGCCGGATACCACGAATACGGCGACCCGTGGCGCGAGCAGCGCTACGAGGGCGACTAGTGGGGCGGCCCCCGGCCCGCCGCGCGAGCTGGAAGGCCGCCCGGCTGACCGAGGTCCGCGACGAGACGCCGACCGCGCGCACGTTGCGCCTCACGGTGCCCGGCTGGCCCGGTCACCTCGCGGGCCAGCACGTGGACGTGCGCCTGACCGCCGAGGACGGCTACAGCACGCAGCGCAGCTACTCCCTGGCCGCCCCGGCCGACGGCGACGTCGTCGAGCTGACCGTGGAGCGCGTGCCGGACGGCGAGGTCTCGCCGTACCTGACCGAGATCATGGAGGTCGGCGACGAGGTCGAGATCCGCGGGCCGGTCGGCGGGTGGTTCGTGTGGCGGCCGGAGAGCACCGCGCCGGTGCTGCTCGTCGCCGGCGGGTCCGGGGTCGTGCCGCTGATGGCGATGCTGCGCGAGCGCCGCCGCGCGGGCAGCCGCGTGCCGTTCCGGCTGCTCTACTCCCTGGGCGGCCCCGACGGCCGCTACTACGCCGACGAGCTGCGCCGGCCCGGCCCGGGGGTGGACGTGACCTACCTCTACACGCGCAGCACGCCGGACTCCTGGCCCCGGCCGGCGGGGCGCGTCATGCTGGACGACCTCGCCGAGGGCGGCTGGCCGTCCTCGTTCGAACCCGACTGCTACGTGTGCGGGCCGACGGGGTTCGTGGAGGCGGTCGCCGACCTGCTGCTCGCGCTCGGTCACGCTCCCGAGCGCATCCGCACCGAACGCTTCGGCCCCACCGGGGGCTGACCCGACGCTTCGGCCGCACCTTCCGGCCGACCCGACCACCAGGGGGCAGGCATGACCGCTGATCACCTCGACGGCAACGCTCTGGCCGGTCCGCTGGCCGAACTGTTCGCCGTGGACGTCACCACGGCGACCGGCCGGTGCGCGAGCTGCGGCCTGGCCGGGCCGATCGCCACGCTGCACGTGTACGGCCCGGAGCCGGGACTGGTGGGCCGCTGCCCGGGCTGCGAGGAGGTCGTGCTGCGGATCGTGCGCGGGCCGGGGAGCGCGTGGCTCGACCTGCGCGGCGCCCTGTCGCTCCGGGTGACGCTGCCGGACTGACGGCGGGGACGGCCGGCGGAAGGACGGCCAGAGGGACGGCAAGACCGGATTAGCCGGACATTTCGTCGTCCTTACATCGCCCATACGCGAGATAAGTACACTCGGCGTGGTTCAACCGGCCGACATCTGCACCACCAGGCTCCAGGCCACGGGCGGCGCCCTCGGCCCCGTCCCTTGGGAGTCATGTGAGCAGCGGGCTGGTCGACGCGCCCCCATCACCGCCGTCCGGGTCGCACGGGCCGGCGCGGCGTGGCCGCGGGCGCTGGGTGCGGTGGGTCGTCGTGGTCGCCGTCACGGTCGTCGTGCTGATCGCGGCCGGCGCGGTCGCCGTCTTCGCCCGCCTGAACGGCAACATCAAGCACACCGACGTCACCGCCGAGGACCTCGGCGCGACCCGCCCGCCCAAGGTCGCGGGCACCGCGCTCAACGTGCTGATCGTCGGCTCCGACCAGCGCAACGGCAAGAACGCGAAGTACGGCCGCGTCGCCGGCGAGCGCACCGACACCATCATGCTGGCCCACCTGTCCTCCAAGCGGGACAACGCGATGGTGGTCAGCTTCCCCCGCGACTCCCTGGTCCAGCTCCCGGCCTGCCGCGCCAAGAACGGACTGCCCGGCCAGCAGGCCCACCTCGGCATGATCAACGAGTCGTTCAACTCCGGCGGCATCGCCTGCACCTGGCGCACCGTCGAGTCGCTCACCGGCATCCACATCGACCACTTCGTCAAGGTGGACTTCACCGGGTTCAAGAGCATGGTGGACGCCATCGGCGGCGTCCAGGTGTGCCTGCCGCAGGCCGTCAACGACAAGAAGGCGCTGCTCCACCTGCCCGCCGGCCGCCAGAACCTGAACGGCGAGCAGGCGCTCGGCTACGTGCGCGCCCGCTACAGCCTCGGCGACGGCTCCGACATCGGCCGGATCCAGCGGCAGCAGATGTTCATCGCCTCCATGGTCAAGAAGGTGATGAGCGGCGAGACCCTGACCGACCCCGCCAAGCTGCTCGGCTTCCTGGACGCGGGCACCAAGGCCGTCACCACCGACCCCGGCCTCACACCGGGCGTGATGAAGGACCTGGCCACGGGCCTCCAGGGGCTGAACGCCGGGAAGATCCGGTTCATCACCACGCCCTGGCACTACTCGCTGACCCAGCCCGGCCGCGTCGAGTGGGTGCAGCCGCAGGCGGGCAAGCTGTTCCAGATCGTGGCCAAGGACCGCGATCCCGGCGGCGTCAAGGGCGGCCAGACCAAGGTGGCCCGCTCCAAGGTGCAGATCGAGCTGCGCAACGGCACGTACCGCGGCGGGCTCGGCACCCAGGTGGCCGCCGCCCTGGAACAGCGGGGCTACCACATCACCAAGGTCGGCGACACGGCCCGCAAGCCGTACCCGAAGACCTCGGTCTTCTACTCGCCGAACGGCGAGACCAGCGTCCCCACGCTGACCAAGGACCTGCCGGCCGTGACGCCGCGCGCCGTTTCCGGGGCCCGGACGAGCCGGCTGATCCTCGTCATCGGCGACGACTGGAAGGGCCTGAAGCCGCTGCGGGCCGACGACACCGAGGCGATCACCGGCTTCGACGCCACCCACGACACCTGCGCCGCCACCTGACCGGGACGTGCAACCGGATCCCCCATGCCCGCCGAAGGCGAGGGCAGGAGGTGTCCATGACCACGGACCACGACGGCCCCGCTCACCCCGGCGGCACGTACGACACCGACTGCGCCGTCGTCGGGGGCGGGCCGGCGGGTGTCGTCCTCGCCTACCTGCTGGCGCGCGGCGGGGCGCGGGTCACGCTGCTGGAGTCGCACGGCGACTTCAACCGCCGCTTCCGCGGCGACTCCATCGCCCCCGCGGTCCTCGACTACCTGCACACCCTCGGCCTGGCCGACGAGATGCTGGCGACGCTCCCCCACACCGTGGCCCGCAGCTTCGTCTGGCGGGCCAGGGGACGCGCCTACACCCTGGCCGACTACCGCCGCGCCAGCCCCCGCTACCCCTACTACGCGCTCATCCCCCAGGCCCGGTTCCTCCCCTTCATGGCCGGGAAGGCCGCCGCATATCCGGGCTTCGAGCTGCGGATGCGCGCCCGCGCCGGGCGGCTCCTGCGCGACGGGGACGGACGGGTGAACGGCGTCGCGTACACCGAGGACGGCGCCGCCCGCGAGTTGCGCGCCCGCCTGGTGGTGGCCGCCGACGGCCGCAACTCGAAGCTGCGCGCCCTCGGCGGTTTCCAGGCGACCGAGCTGGGCGCGAGCCTGGACGTGCTGTGGCACGCGGTCCCCCGGAGACCGGACGACCCGGCCCTGTCAGGACTGCAACTGGTGACCGCGCCCGGCGCCCTGCTGGCCGTCCTGAACCAGGACACGAGCTGGCAGCTCGGCTACATGATCGCCGCCGGCAGCCACGGACAGGTGCGCGAGCGGGGCGTCGGTCCGGTCGTGGAGGCGTTCGCGCGGGAGCTGCCGTGGCTGCGCGACCGGCTCTCCTCGCTGACCGACGTCAACCAGCTCACGCTGCTCCCGGTGCGGATCACCGCGGTCGACACGTGGTACCGCCCGGGGCTGCTGCTCATCGGCGACGCCGCCCACGTGATCTCCCCCGTCGGCGGGAACGGCATCAACCTCGCCATCGCCGACGCCGCGGCCACCGCCAACGCGATCCTGCCCTGTCTGCTGAACCCCGCCTCGTCGCCCGCCGCGCTGGACGCGGCCTGCCGGGAGGTGGAGGCGGTCCGCCGCCCGCCGACGGACCGGGAACAGCGCAGCCAGCGCCGCGCGGAGCGCGCGGCCGGGGCCCGGCTGGCCAAGGGGACGACCGCGCCACCGCTGATCTTCCGCCTGTTCGACCGGGTGCCGGCGATCGCCACCCGCAACGGCCGGCAGAACGCCTCGCTCATCCGCGTACCGCCGCCCCGGCCGGAGATCCTGCGGGCGTGAACCCCGCTTCAGACGCCGGGCCTGGTGCGCAGGGCCGGCGTCATGGCCCGGACATGACGCCAGGCGAGGGGGCGACGCCCCGTCCGTCTTCGGACATAAAGCCCTATACAGTCCTCTTCCATGCTGTACGGCAGAGCCGCGGAGACCGCCGCGATCACCGACCTGCTGGCTTCGGCCGCCGCCGGGGAGGGCGGGGCCCTGGTGCTGCGCGGCGAGGCCGGGGTCGGCAAGTCGGCCCTGCTCTCCCTGGCCGCCTCCCTGACCCGCCCGCCGTCCTCCCCTGACGGTCCGCCTTCTCCCCTGGACCACCCGCCGTCCTCCCCTGACCATCCGGCTTCTCCCCTGACCCGCCCCTCGCCCTCCTCTCCTGACCATCCGTCTTCTCCCGTGGCCCGCCGCTCGTCCTCGCCGGCCGGTCTGTCGTCATCCTCGGCCCGTCCGTCCTCACCGGAGAGCGCCTCGGGACACGCCATGCGGGTGCTGCGCGCCGGAGGGGTAGAGCCGGAGGCGGACCTGGCGTTCGCGGCGCTCCACCAGCTCCTGCGGCCCGTGACGGGCCTGCTGGAGGCGCTGCCCGGGCCGCAGCGCGACGCCGTCGCCGGGGCGCTCGGCCTGGCCGCGCCCAGCTCGGACCGGTTCCTCGTCTCGGCCGGCGTGCTGTCGCTGCTGGCCGAGGCGGCCGTACCGGACGGGCTGCTGTGCCTGGTGGACGACGTTCAGTGGCTCGACCGGGCGTCGGCGGACGCGCTGCTGTTCGCGGCCCGGCGGCTGCGTACCGAGGGCGTGGTGATGCTGCTGGCCGTACGGGGCGACATGCCGGTCAAGGGGCTGCCGGAGCTGCGGGTGGGCGGGCTCGACGCCGCGAGCGCGGGCGACCTGCTCGGGTCCCGGGCGGCCGTCGCGCCCGCCGTACGGGATCGGCTGGTGACGCTGTCGGGCGGCAACCCGCTCGTGCTGCGCGAGACGGCCACCCGGCTGACGGCCGGACAGCTCTCGGGGCAGGCGCCGCTGCCGGACCCCTTGCCCGGGGGCGAACAGCTCTTCGGCGACCAGGTGGCGGCATTGCGCGAGGCGGCCCGGCTGGTGCTGCTGGCCGCGTCGCTGGAGAGCGACCTCGACGTCACCCTGCGCGCGTCGGCCCGGCTGCTGCGAGCTTCAGAGGGGTACCGCGCGACGCGCTTCGCCGAGACGCCCCACCCGCCGAAGGGAACCGGCCAGGCGGCATCCGGGGCGCGGGAGACCGTGGCGGTGGCCGGGTTGCAGGAGGCGGAGGCGGCCGGACTGGTGGCCGTGGAGGGGACGGAGGTCCGGTTCCGGCATCCGCTGGTGCGGTCGGCCGTCCACGCGTGGGCGGGAACGGTGCGGCTGCGACAGGCGCACGCGGTGTTCGCGGCGCTGGTCGAGGGCGACCGGCGGGCCTGGCACCTGGCCGCCGCCTCCCTGGGCCCGGACGAGGACGTGGCCGCCGCCCTCGCCGTGTCGGCCGCGCGGGCCCGGGCGCGGGGCGGTTACGGAGACGCCGCCACGGCCCTGGCCCGGGCCGCCGAACTCACACCCGAGCCCGTCCGACGCGCGGAACGCCTGGTCGAAGCGGCCACGGCCGCCTGGCTCGCCGGCCGTCCCGGCCAGGCGCAAACCCTCCTCGCGGAGGCCCGCGAACTGGCCGAGACCCCACCCACACGCCCCGCCCCCCCGACCGGTCACCCGCATGAGGACCGCCCCCCGTCCCAGGACGCGCACCCCTTGGCGGGGGCACCTCAGACGGAGGCCCCTCGCGCAGGGGCATCTCGCACGGAGGCGCCTCGCGCAGCTCGCGTAGAAGGCCTGCACGCGCCCGACGAGGCCCCGCCCGAGGCGGACGGGCCCTTGGCGGAGGGGCCGCGCGACAAGGTGGACCTGGGCGACAACGCGGACCTGGGCGAGCAGACGGACCTCACCGACAAGCCGGACCAGGGCGACAGGGCGGGCCTGGTCGGGGAGATCGCGCGGTTGCGGGGGCGGTTCGAGTTGAACTCGGGGGACGCGGCCGAGGCCGTGCGGATCCTGAGCGGCGGCGACTCCCTGGAGGCGCTGGCCGACGCGTCCGAGGCGGCGAGTTACGTGGGCGACGTGGCCGCCATCGTGGAGCTGGGCCGTCGGGCGCGTGCCCACCCCCGGGGCTTCCTGCGTGACACCGTGGCCGGCATCGGCGCCGCCATGGACCCCGAGGGCGTCGACGGTGAGGAGCTGCTGCGGGCGGCGCTGGCCCGTACCGGCGAGCTGCGGGAGGCCGCCGAGTTCCTGTGGGCGTGCGCGGCGGCCAGCTACCTGGGCGAGGCCGACCTGGCGGCCGAGCTGGCGGGCCGGGCCGGTGCTGTGGCGAGGATGTCGGGCATCGTGGGGCAGCTCCCGGTCGTGCTGGAATTCGTCGCGACGGCCGAGCGCATCAGGGGACGGCTGGCCGAGAGCGCCGCGATCGCCGAGGAGGGCCTGACTCTGGCCCGGGAGGCCGGCTACACGAACTCGGTCAGCGCCCACCTCGCGAACCTCGCCGTCGTGGCCGCCCTGCGTGGCGAGGAGGAGGGCTGCCAGAGGTACGCCGCCGAGGCCCTGGCCATCGCCATCCCGCACCGGGTCGGCCTGCGGGCCGGCGTCGCCGCGTACGCGCTGGCCATGCTGGACCTCGGGCTGGGCAGGTTCGAGGCGGCGCACGCCCGGTTCGTGGCGATCACCCGGGCCGGGCCGGGGGCCGGGCATCCGACCGTGGTGTGGCGTTCCACCCCGGACCGGGTGGAGGCGGCCGTGGCGGCGGGCGAGCCGGAGGCGGCGCGCGAGGCGGTCGAAGGGCTGGAGCGGTGGGCGGCGAGCGCCACGACGCCCGAGGCGAGGGCGCTGCTCGCCCGGTGCCGCGCGTTGGCGGGTGGCGGCGACGCGCTGTTCGAGGAGGCGCTGCGCCTGCACGGTGAGCCGTTCGAGGGGGCGCGCACGGCCCTGCTGTACGGCGAGCGGCTGCGCCGCGCGGGGCGGCCGGGGCAGGCGCGGGCGCACCTGCGGGCGGCGATGGAGGCGTTCCAGCGGCTGGGCGCCGAGCCGTGGGCGCGGCGGGCGCACGGCGAGCTGCGGGCGGCGGGCGAGACGGCGGCCCGGCCGGAGAGCGACGCGCTGGCGGCCCTCACGCCGCAGGAGCTGCGCATCGCGCGGCTGGTCGCGGCGGGCGCGTCGAGCAAGGAGGTGGCCGCGCAGCTCTTCCTCAGCCCGCGCACCGTCGAATACCACCTGTACAAGGTGTATCCGAAGCTCGGCATCACCTCGCGCACCGAACTGGCCCGGCTGCTGTGACCCCCGCGGACCCGCCGTGAGCCCGGGTGGCGCCCCCGCACACCCCGTAAGTCCTCCGTACCGAAGAAGCCCAGTAGTCCTACTGAAGGCGTACCGGCCCCGGCGCGAGAGAGTTCAGGCATGCAAACGAACCTGATCGACATCGACGGCGTCCAGCTCCACACCGAGGAGTTCGGCGACCCGGACGGCATCCCGATCCTGCTGGTGATGGGCTCCATGTCGCAGGGCGTCCTGTGGCCCGACGCGTTCGTGGGGCGGCTGGCGGCCGGCGGCCGGCGGGTGATCCGCTACGACCACCGCGACACGGGCCGGTCGTCCGTCTTCGACTTCGCCGCCCAGCCGTACACGTGGGACGACATCAAGGACGACGTGCTGCGGGTCATGGACGCGTACGGGCTGGAGAGCGCGCACCTCGTCTGCCACTCGGCGGGCGGGCTGCTCGGCCAGCTCATCGCGGTCCAGCATCCCGAGCGGGTGCGCACGCTGACCGTGATCGGCTCCTCCCCGCTCGGCGGGCACGAGGGAGCGGTGATCATGCGGGCGCTCATGGGCGAGCCGCAGCCGGAGGGCAGCCTGCCGCCGCCCACGCCCGAGTTCGTCGACCACTACCGCAAGGTCATCGCGAGCCCGCCGCCCGCGAGCCGGCGCGAGCAGATCGACCGGATGATCGAGGATGCGCGGGTGCTGCACGGCACCGCTCTGCCGTTCGACGAGGACGCCGAGCGGCGGCTCCAGGAGCGCATCTTCGAACGGGCGCGCGACCTCGCCGCCGTCGCGAACCACCGGCTGGCCGCCGCCGCCAAGCCCGACTTCGAGCCGGAGGGCGTGCTGCACCAGGTGAAGGCGCCGACGCTGGTCGTCGAGGGCACACACGAACCGGCCAAGCCGGGGCACAGCGCGATCATCGCGGAGCGGATCCCGGGCGCGCGGCTGCTCATGGTGGAGGGCATGGGCCACACCCTGCCGCCGGAGACGCACGAGGAGCTGGCCGGCGCCGTCCTCGCCCACACCGCCGGCCCGGCGTGATCGCGCCGGCTCAGCCGGCGGCGAACGCCGACAGCGCGGCGAGCACGTCCACGACCTGGCGGGCGTCGGGCGTGCTCGCCGGGTCGAGCAGCCACTGGAGCATGAGGCCGTCGGAGACGGCGATGAGCACGGACACCAGCGCCTCCGGCGTGACCGGCGAGCCGGGGCCCAGGTCGGCGCCCGCCCGCCGCAGCATCTCGACGCCCGCCTTGCGCGCCCGGGCGTAGGCGGCGGCGAGCTTCTCCCGCAGCGCGTCCTCGCGCAGCGCCGCCGGGTACCCCTCGACGCAGACGACGAGCTGGGGCCGCATCTCCTCGAACACGTCGACCAGCGCCACCATGGCGCGCTCCAGCAGCTCGCGCGGCGAGCCGAGACCGGCGCCGAAGATCTCGTCCTCCACGCGGTCGGTCCACTTCTCAAAGCACACGATGATGGCCTCGTTGAGCAGCGCGTCCTTGCCGCCGAAGTGGTAGCCGATGGACGCGAGGTTGGTGCCGGACGCGGCCACCAGGTCGCGCGCCGTCGTACGGGCGTAGCCCTTGTCGCGCAGGCAGCTCACCGCGGCGGCCAGCAGTCGTTCCCGGTATCCGCCGGCCTCTGTTCGTGACACGGGATCCATGCTACTGATGTATACGAGCGTCTATGACGTACGTATATATACATCTGGAGGTGCGACATGATCCCACCAGGACCCAGACTGCCCGCCGCCGCGCAGACGGCCTGGTTCATGGCCGACCCCGTGGGGTTCTTCGAGAGCTGCCACCGCCGCCACGGCCCCGTCTTCACCGCGCGCTACGTCGGCTTCCCACCCGAGGTGTACGTCGCCACAGGAGAGCTGGCAGAGCAGGTCTACCGGACCGACCTCGGCGGCGGACGGGCCGGCGAGGCCCGGCGCGACTTCCTCGAACCCCTGGTCGGCGCCCACTCGGTGCTCACGCTCGACGGCGACCCCTGGTGGGCCCACCGCAAGCTGCTCACGCCGCCGCTGCGTGCCAGGCAGGTGGCGGGCTACCACGACGAGATCACCGAGATCGCCGCCGAACGCATCGCCGCCTGGCCGCTCGGCCGGCCGTTCACGCTGCGCGAGCGCATGCAGGACATCACGCTGGAGGTGATCCTGCGGCTGATCTTCGGCATCCGCGACGCCGCGCGCCTGACCAGGCTGCGGCGGCTGCTGCCTGAGCTGCTGCACGTGAGCAGCTCGATGACGGTCGCCATGGCGCCGCCCGGGCTGCGGACCGTCATGGGGCGCGTGCCGTTCGCGCCGTACCGGCGGTTCCTGCGGCTGAGGGCGGGCGTCGACGCGATCCTGTACGACGAGATCGCCCGGCGCCGTGACGCGCCCGGCGGCACCGACGTGCTCGGCCGGCTGCTGGAGACCGAGCTGGGCGACGAGGAGATCCGCGACGAGCTGATCACCATGCTGCTCGCCGGGCACGAGACGACCGCCACCGGCCTCGCCTGGGCCTTCGAGCGGCTGCTGCGCCTGCCCGCGGTGCTGGAGCGCCTGCCCGACGACGAGGAGTACCTCGACGCGGTGGTCAAGGAGGTGCTGCGCGTGCGGCCCGTCGTCTACGAGGCGCCGCGGCTGCTCGACGCCCCGCTACGGCTCGGCGCACACGAGGTGCCCGCGGGATGGTACGCCGGGCCCAGCATCCCGCTCGTCCACAACGACCCGGCCGTCTGGGACGAGCCCGAGGAGTTCAGGCCCGAGCGCTTCCTCGGCGGCCAGCAGCACACCCGGTCGTGGATGCCGTTCGGCGGCGGCCGGAGGTTCTGCGTCGGCGCGCAGCTCGCCCTGCTGGAGATGCGCGTCATCATCCGCGAGGTCCTGCGCCGCCTGGACCTGTCGGTGACCGATCCGGCCCCCGAGGCCAGGCGGCTCAAGAACGTCACGCTCGCGCCGGCCAGGCGCGCCCGCGTCGTCGCGCGGGCCCGCGCCCGGGCCCGGACCGCGTGACGCGCACCGCGGGACGTGACGTACGGCACGCACACGCCGCGACGAACGCCGCATGAACCGCCTCGGCGAGCGGAGGTGGAACCCGTGCCCGCCTCAACGGGCGGGCTCGGACTCCTGCTCGGACGACGTGACGGGACGACGCATGTCGTCACGACCCGTATCGACGGTGAGCTCCTCGCGAAGCCGGTCGTAGTCGATGGTGTGGCTGGTGTACTTCAGCTGGCGAGCGACCTTCGTCTGCTTCGCCTTGGCTCTTCCTCGGCCCATGGCAACTCCCTAGTCCCCGCTGTCATCCTAGCCAACAACGTTACGACTTGAAGAATTATGCAAGTGAACTGGATTAGTCTGTCACTATGCACGTGGAGGTCTACCAGGCCAAGGCCGACTTCTTCCGCACTCTCGGCCACCCCGCTCGCATCCGGGTCCTGGAGCTGCTTCAGGAAGGACCGCTCCCCGTAAGGGATCTCCTGGCCCAGATCGACATCGAGGCGTCGAGCCTGTCCCAGCAGCTCGCGGTGCTGCGCAGGGCCGGGATCGTCAGCGCCATCCGCGAGGGCAGCACGGTCGTCTACACACTGGCCACCCCGGAGCTGTCCCAGCTTCTCGACACCGCGCGGCGCATCCTCACGGACATGCTCGCCGACCAGGGCGCGCTGCTGGCCGAGCTACGCGCCGAGGTCACCTGACCCGACCGGCGCGGAGGGGTTCGGTTAGGCTCTGGCGCATGGTCTCCGAGCTGTTCGATCCCAAGGCGTGGCAGGCGGTCGAGGGATTCGCGTTCACCGACATCACCTATCACCGGGCGGTCGACCAGGGCACGGTCCGCATCGCGTTCAACCGCCCGGAGGTGCGCAACGCCTTCCGGCCGCAGACGGTGGACGAGCTCCACCGGGCGCTCGACCACGCCCGGCAGAGCACCGACGTCGGCTGCGTGCTGCTCACCGGCAACGGCCCGTCGCCCAAGGACGGCGGATGGGCGTTCTGCTCGGGCGGCGACCAGCGCATCCGCGGCAAGGACGGCTACCAGTACGCCGACGGCACCCCCTCCACCGGGCGCCTGCACATCCTCGAGGTGCAGCGGCTCATCCGGTTCATGCCGAAGGTCGTAATCTGCGTAGTGCCCGGCTGGGCGGCCGGCGGCGGGCACAGCCTGCACGTGGTCAGTGACCTCACGCTGGCCAGCGAGGAGCACGCCCGCTTCAAGCAGACCGACGCCGACGTGGCCAGCTTCGACGGCGGCTTCGGCTCGGCGTACCTGGCCCGGCAGGTTGGCCAGAAGTTCGCCCGCGAGATCTTCTTCCTCGGCGACACCTACACCGCGGCCGACGCCCACCGCATGGGCATGGTCAACGCCGTGGTACCGCACGCCGAGCTGGAGGCCACGGCCCTCGAATGGGCCCGCAAGATCAACGGCAAGTCGCCCACGGCGCAGCGCATGCTGAAGTTCGCCTTCAACATGATCGACGACGGCCTGGTGGGCCAGCAGGTCTTCGCGGGCGAGGCGACGCGGCTCGCGTACATGACCGACGAGGCCGCCGAGGGCCGCGACTCGTTCCTGGAGAAGCGCGCCCCCGACTGGTCACCGTTCCCCTGGCACTACTGACCCCGGCGCCGGTCACCTCCGTCCGGCCCCAGTCCCGAGGGCCTGTGGATCGGGCCGTCTGGGGATCGGGCCGTCTGGGAACGTCGCTGTCGCCTCACAGCCAGTACGCGGGGTAGCGGTGGCCCGGGACCAGCCGGCCGAGCAGAACCCCGGTGACGATCACGACTCCGCTGGCCACGGCCACCGGAGTCAGCAGGTACCACGGGGCGGGGGCGGTCAGGCCGATGAGGGCCGCGGTGGCGGCGGCCGGCGGGTGCGGGGCGCGCAGCAGCATCATCGGGGCCGTGGTCAGCGCGGCGGCCACCGCGGCCGTCCAGATCGACGGCCCGGCCGCCGCCGTGACGGCCAGCGCCACGACGGTCGCCCCCGCGTGCCCGAGGACGACACTCCGGGGCTGCGCGAACGGTGCCGCCGGGGCCAGCGCGACGATGGCGGCGCTGGCCACGAACGGCAGCGCGAACAGCGCCAGCCCGCTCAGGTTCGTCACGCCCGCGAGCACGAGCAGCGTCGCGAGCGCCGCCGCGGTCGCCTTCACCACGCTCTGGAGCGGCGCCCTGGCCGGCGCCCCCGACGGCCGACCCCAGAGGCCGCCCCTGAGGGCTTCACGGACGCCTCCTCCCTGCGACGTCCCGCCGAGCAAGCGCCCGACGCGGCCCTCGCGGGAGGCGCCTCCTGAGGGCTCGTCGTGCGGCGCGGACGGCTGGGCGTCCCGCACCGGACGATCGTGGAAGCGGTCGTGGCGGGACGGGAGCGCGGGGTGGTCGGCGTGGCGCCGCCCGCGGAGACGGTCAGGCATCGGGGACTCCAGACGTGGCGAGACAGGGCATGGGCGCTGAGCCCGGCCGGCGAAGGTCGCGGAGGGAGGACGCTCAGCCCGTCGATCACCGCGGCGCGGTGGTGGATGGCCACGGACGTCACCTCTAACCGGCTAAGTGTTATTTGCTGGTTAGCTGATAGCATGGTGAGACATAACCGGTCAACGTGGTTTGAGGGGTTAGTCAGTGAGAGTCCGGCCGCTTCGCGGGGAGCCCGTGGCGTTGGACCTGGTCAACACGGTGTGGCACGAGCACGGCGCCAGGGCGGACCAGTTCGACGATCTCGACGGGGTGCGCGCCTGGCTGTCCGACCACGGCATGGACGCCGACGGCATGGACACCGCCGCCATGGGCGCCGACGGCATGAGGGCGGACCGTACGGACGCGGAGGGCATCGACGGCGCCGCGGGCGCGGGGCTGGAGGCCGTGCGTGACCGGCTGGTGCGGGCGCGTGAGGCCGTGCGGGACACACTCGAAGGCCGCGGCTCCGCCGGGCTGAACGACGTGCTCGGCCACGGCGCGGTCAGGCCGATGATGCGGGACGGCGAGCCGTACGAGCTGGTGGTCGTGGACGAGCCTGCCTGGCGGCCGGCGTGGACGGCGGCGGCGGCGTTCGTGCGGATGATGGCCGAGCGGCCGTCGCGGGTGCGCAGGTGCGCGCACCCCGACTGCGTGCTGTGGTTCCTTGACGTGAGCAAGAACGGCAGCCGCCGCTGGTGCTCGATGGAGGGCTGCGGCAACCGCGCGAAGGCGGGCCGGTTCAGCCGGCGGCACAAGACCACCGGCTGACCGGCCAAGTCCGGCGGCACGGCGACACGGCAACCACAGGCCGAGCGAGCCGGCCCTGTCAGTCGATGACGAGGGCGATCTTGCCGCGGCCGTGGCCGGTCTCGATCTCCCGGTGCGCGTCCGCCGCCTCCTCCAGCCGGTACGTCCGCCGGATCGGGAACAGCAGCTCCCCCGAGGCGTACAGCGCCGCGTACCGGCCGAGGCGCTCGGCCGTCCGTTCGCCCTGCGTCGTCCTGATGCCCAGCTCGGCGGCCTTGCCGTGCTCGACGAGCGTGAGGATGCGGGAGCGGTCCTTGACCAGTTCCAGCGAGACGTCCAGCGCCGCCCCGCCGGCGCCGTCGAGCGCGGCGTCCACGCCGCCGGGCGCGAGCGCGCGCACCCGGTCGGCGAGGCCGTCGCCGTACACCACCGGAACGGCTCCGAGGGCCCGCAGGTGCTCGTGGTTCTCCTCGCGGGCCGTGCCGATCACCGTGACGCCGCGCCACCTGGCGATCTGCACCGCCGCCGTGCCCACCGCCCCCGCCGCGCCATGCACGAGCAGCGTGTCACCCTCGCCCACGGCAAGCCCGTCCACGGCCAGCTCGGCCGTCTGCACGGCCGCGGTCAGCGCGCCGGCCACCTCCCACGGGACACCCTCGGGCTTGGGGGTCACGTTGGCCGCCGGCACCACGATGTACTCCGCGTAGCCGTTGAGCAGCGAGAAGCCGAGCACCTCGGTCCCCGGCCCGACGCCGTCCACACCCTCGCCCACCTCGTCCACCACGCCCGCGAACTCGTTGCCGGGCACGCGCGGCAGGTCGCCGGTGACACCGGGCGGCGTCCAGCCCTGGCGGACCGCCGTGTCGAACGGCTGCATGCCCGCCGCCCTCACCCGCACCCGGACCTCGCCCGGCCCGGGCTCGGGCAGCGGCAACTCCATGACCTTCAGCACCTCGGGGCCACCGGGGGTGGCGAACGCCGCGGCTCTCATCATTCGTCTGCTCATGAGTCGAGCATGCACCCTCAACCATGCTTGAGGTCAAGCGATCCGGGAGCGAGCCCGAGATCGGTCAAGCGATGTTCTACGTGGAACCATGGCCGGGAAGCTCCAGGCGCGAGCCGGTGAACCGGTCGCGCAGCCGGCGGTCGTGGGTGACGACCACCAGCATCCCCTGGTACGCCTCCAGCGCCTCCTCCATCTGCTCCACCAGCATCGGCGACAGATGGTTGGTCGGCTCGTCCAGCAGGAGCAGGTCCACCGGCGCGCTGACCAGCCGGGCCAGCTCGATCCGGCGGCGCTGGCCGTACGAGAGCTCGCCCACGCGCAACCTCAGGTCGGCCGGCCGGAACAGCCCCAGCCCGAGCAGCGTGTCGGCGTGCTCGTCCAGGTCGCCCGGACGCCCGGCGGCGTAGGCCCGCAGCACCGTGCGGTTGAGCGGGCCGGTCGCCTCCTCCTGGCGGAGCAGGCCGACGCGGGCGGGCCGGCGCACCGACCCCTCGTCGGGCTCCAGCTCGCCGGCGAGGACCCGCATCAGCGTGGTCTTGCCGGCGCCGTTGGGACCGGTGACGAGCAGCCGCCCGCCCGGCGGGATGGTCAGCTCGCCGAGCTTGAGCCGCCCGCCGACCACGACGTCCCGCAGCTCCACCACACCCTGCGGCTCGGTACCCAGGCCGGGCTCGGCCCGGTGAGCCGTCAGCGGCTCCGCGGTGAAGCGCAACGGCCGCGGCGGCGGCGGGACCGGGTTCTCGCGCAGCCACTGGGCGCGCTGCCGGGCCTGCCGGATCCGCCCCATCGCGCCGTGCGCCCGCGACCTGGCCCGGAAGGCGCCCGAGCCGTTGACCGCGAGCGGCACCTTGCGGGGGATCGCGTGCATCCGCGCGATGTTGGACTCGGCGACGCTCGACTGCCGGGCCACCTCGGCCTTCCAGTCCTCGTACGCCTGGAGCCGGCGCTGCCGCTCGGCGGCCTTGGCCGTGAGGTAGCCGGAGTAGCCGTTGCCGTAACGGCTCACCCGCCCGCCGGAGACCTCCAGGATCGTGGAGGTGACCCGGTCGAGGAACACCCGGTCGTGGGTGATCGCCACCACCGTGCCGCGGTGCTCGCGCAGGTGCCGCTCCAGCCAGGCCACGGCCTCGTCGTCGAGGTCGTTGGTCGGCTCGTCGAGCAGCAGCAGCTCAGGCGCGGCGGCGAGGGCCGCGGCCAGGGCCAGCCGTGACCGCTCGCCGCCGGAGAGCGTGCCGAGGCGCCGCCCGCGGTCGAGCCCGGGCAGGCCGAGCCCGTGCAGCGCGACGTCCACGCGCGCGTCGGCCGTGTAGCCGCCGCGCGCCTCGTACTCCGCGACCAGCGCGGCGTACGCGTCCATCGTGGCGTCGGTGAGCGTCCGCTCGGCGTCCCGGATGCGGGCTTCGAGGGCCCGCACGTCGGCGAGCGCGCGGTCGATCGCGTCGGCGACGCTCGCCTCGGGCGGCAGGCCGAGCGTCTGCGGCAGGTGGCCGACGCCGCCCGGCACCTGGACGACGAGCTCGCCGTTGTCGGGCCGTTCGACGCCGGCCATCAGCCTGAGCAGGGTCGACTTGCCGGAGCCGTTGTCGCCGATGACGCCGACCCGCTCGCCGGGCTTGACGGCGAAGGTGACGCGGTCGAGGACGACGCGCTCGTCGTAACGCTTGGTGACCTCGGAAAGGGACAGTTGGGCAGCACGCATGAAGGGCCCACCTCCTGGAATCGTCGCGAACCATGCTGGAACGGGACGCCGGCGGAGCGTCGAGCTCTACGCGGCGGCGTCCGGCGCGATGATCACAGGAAGTTGGAGCACATGGTCACGGGACCTTAGGGAGTCCCGCACGCGCCGTCAACCCCTTTATCGGTCCAGCAGAGCCTCGGCCGCCGACACCGACGCCTCGCCCGCGGGCAGCAGCGGCAGCCGCACGTCGGCCGACGGGATGAGGCCCCGGGCGTGCAGGACGCCCTTGATGACGGTCGGGTTGGGCTCGGCGAACAGGGCGGCCGACAGCCGGGCCAGGCGGTGGCCGAGGGCCCGCGCCCGCGTGACGTCGCCCGCGTCCCAGGCCGCGGCCAGGTCCGCGAAGTCGCGCGGGGCGAGGTTCGCCGAGGCCAGGATGCCGCCGGAGGCTCCGGCCGCGAGCATCGGCGAGATGACCGCGTCGTCGCCGCCCAGCACGTCGAACCCGTCGGGCCGGTCGCCGAGCAGGTCCAGGGCGTCCTGGTCGACGCCGCCGGTCGCGTACTTCACTCCGGCGACCATGGGGTGGGCGCCCAGGCGACGCAGCGTGGCGGCGCTGACGGCCTGACCGGTCCGGTAGGGGATGTGGTAGATCACCAGCGGCACCGGCGTGCCGTCGGCCAGCGCCTCGAAGTGCGCGATGACACCACGCTCCGACGGGCGCAGGAAGTACGGCACGGTCACGAGCGCGGCCGTGACGTCCGTCGGCAGCGCCTCCAGCGCCTTGAGCACCGAGCGGGTGTCGTTGCCGGTGACGCCCACGGTCAGCGGCGCCTCCCGCTCCCGGCACACCTCCGCGCAGACCTCGACGACCTGTGCGCGCTCGTCCGGCGACAGCGCGGCGGCCTCGCCGGTGGTGCCGAGCGCGACCAGCCCGGACGCGCCCTCGTCGAGGACGCGGCGAGCCAGCTTGCCGAGCACGTCGGCCGCCACCTCCCCGGTGGCGCCGGACCCCGGGGCGGATCCCGTGGGGGCGAACGGCGTGACGAGCGGTACGTGAATTCCCTTGAGCATGCTTCGAGCCTGACGTGGGCCGACACGTCAGGTCCAGTTCGGATTCGCGGGGTTGAGCGTAAGATGTCCTGATGCTCGATCCTCGCAAGCTGCGCCTCCTGCGGGAGCTGGCCCGGCGCGGCACGATCGCCGCCGTGGCCGAAGCCGTCACGTTCACGCCCTCCGCGGTGTCGCAGCAGCTCAGCGCGCTGGAGCGGGAGGCGGGCGTGCCGCTGCTGGAGCGCACCGGCCGTACCGTCACGCTGACGCCCGCCGGCCGGCTGCTGGTGGAGCACGCGCAGGCCGTCCTGGAGGAGCTGGAACGCGCGTCGGCAGCGTTGGCGGCCGTCCGGGGCGGGCCGTCGGGGCCCGTGCGCATCGGCGCGTTCCCGACGGCGGCCCGGGCGCTGATGCCCGCGGCGCTCGCCGAGCTGGCGCGTGCCTGCCCGGAGCTGGAGCCCATGGTGTCGGAGATCGACCCCGCCGACGTCTCCGGGGCGCTGCGGGCGGGCGAGCTGGACGTCGCCCTGGTCCACGAGTACGACTTCGTGCCGCCGGAGGCGGACCCGGCGCTGGCCACCGAGCCGATGTTCGCCGAGCCGATGTACCTGACCGGCCGTGAGACCCTGGCCGAGGCCCGGGACGACCCGTGGATCACCGGCAAGCCGGGCACGCTCTGCCATGTCATGACGATCCGGGCCTGCCAGGCGGCGGGGTTCGAGCCGCGGGTGCGCCACCAGGTGGACGACTTCGACACGGTCCTGGCGTTCGCCGCCGCCGGTCAGGGGGTCGCGCTGGTGCCGCGCCTGGCCGCGCTCGCGCCGCCGCCGGGCGTGACGCTGACGGAGCTGCCGCTGAGCCGCCGCACGCTGGCGGCCTTCCGCAGGGGGCACGGCGGGCACCCGGCGATCGGCGCGGCCGTGGCCGCCTTCCGGACGGCGATCAGCCACCTCCCCCTCTGAGCCCGGCGGCGCTCCGGACAGCTGAGCCGGCAGCGCTCCGGGCAGCGATCACCCGCCCTCCCCCCTGAGCGCCTCCCGCAGCACGGCCGCCGCGCTGGGCTGCTCGAACTCCTCGTAGTCGCCGGCCGTGACGGCCACCACCAGCCGGCTCCCCGGCGCCACGAGGATCCGCTGGCCGCCGTTGCCGATGGCCGCCACCCAGTGCCCCGGGCTCACGTACCACTGGTACCCGTACTCGAACCCCTCCGCGATCCGGACCCGGGGCCGCAGCATCTCGGCGATCCACCCCTGCGGCACCAGCCCGCGCCCGCCGTCGAGCACCAGCGACCCCAGCTCGGCCAGGTCGCGCGGGCGCAGCCGCAGCCCGGAGGCGGCCATCGCGACCCCACGGTTGGCCATCCACTCGAACGGCATCCCGAGCGGCCCGAAGAGCCGTTCCCGCGCGAACTCCTCCAGCGGCACGCCCGCGCCGTCGGCGATGAGCTTCCCGAGCAGGGCCGACGCGCCGCCGCAGTACCGCCACCGCTTCCCCGGCTCCTCGACGAGGGGACGCCCCAGGACGTACCGGTAGCGGTCCGGCGCCTCCTCCATGGCCAGCTCGCTGTTGGCGGTGCTGGTGTAGGGGACGTCCTCGTTCCAGTCCAGGCCGAGGGTCATGGTGAGCGCGTGCTCGACCGTCAGGTGCTCCTTGCCCGCGGCCAGGTCGGCGTACGCGGGGAAGGCGGGCAGCAGCGGTTCGGCGGGCCCGGGCACGAGGCCGTCGCCGAGGGCGGCACCGTACAGGAGGGCGACGACGCTCTTGGTCACGGAGCGGATGTCGTGGGCGACGTCGGGCCCGAACGTCACGTGCCCCAGCGGGTCGTTCAGCCGGAAGTCGTCGCCCGCGCCGTACCGCTCCAGCTCCACCTGCCCGTCCCGGACCACGACGAGCCCGTGCAGGCGCGGCGCCTCGCCCGCCGCCAGCAGTCCGTCGATCCGCTCGGCGATGTCCATCCCGATTTCTCCTGCAGTAGTGATGGGACCGGCATACCGCCTGACACGGTGTCAGCCGCAACCCGGTTGACCCCAGCCAGTCGGCATTTGTTGGAATGATTGGCAGGAATGCCCGGCAGATCCGCGAAAGTGCGCTCATACTGGAGGCAGCTGGCCCCTACAGGAGCACTCATGCGGAAGACACCCCCTCGCATGACGCCGGAGGAGGAGCTGCCGGCAAGCCAGTTCCTCCAGCTCGCCGCAGTCGACTTCACCGGCATCTACGCCGTGCACCTCGCCGCCAAGGACGAGCGGCTCAAGATGACGAGGCTGGGGATGAGCCTGTTGTCGGGCCCGTTCCTGGCCACCATCGCCCTCACCAGCGCCAAGGTCGTGGACCCGCGCAGCCTGACCTCCTGGCACACCGTGCCGTGGTACCTGTTCGCGATGGTGACGGCGTTCGGGCTGCTCAGCGTGCTGCCGTTCCTGCGGCTGATCGAGGCGGTGAACGCGCACGCCCGCACGGCCCGGGCGATCAACAACTTCCGGCTCCTGTACGCGACCCGGCTCAAGGACGAGCTGGCCTGGTCGCCGAACCTGCCGGTGGACCCCCGGTTCCCCGAGACCTTCGCGCCGCTCGCCTGGCCGGGCATCAACGTCATGACGCTGGCCGTCGCCAACAGCTCCTACCTCGTGGTCGGCGTCACCGGCCTCAGCGGCCAGGCGCCGAACGCGGTCCTGCTGACCACGAGCGTCACCCTGGTGGCGCTGGTCCATTACTCGATCTACTACGTGCGCTGCAACGTCACGCGGCGGCGCCGTCTGCCCCGCAATCCGTACGAGTTCCCGAACGTGGAGACCTGAATGCCCGGCCCTGCGATGTGGGCGTCATGTGGGGAGGCGTGGATCTGGATGATGCGCCATGTGTGGACGGAGGGCGCGCTCGGCGACGACGACCGTGGCCCCGTCATGGAGGGGCCGCCCGTGCTCTTCGAGATCGCCCAGGTGCGGCGGGACGACCCGGTGCTGGAGAGGTACGGCGACGCTGACCGGCTCGCGCTCTACTCCAGCAAGTTCACCCAGGACACGATCGTGCCCCCGTTCAAGTACAGCTACGGGGCCCGGATCAGGGGCCAGCTCGCCTGGGCCGTGGACCTGCTGCGGACCAAGCCGTACAGCAAGAGCGCCTGGATCTCGCTGACCGTGCCGGGCGAGCCGTACGACTCGGTGCCCTGCCTGAGCGGGCTGGCCTTCCGGATCCGCGACGGCGGGCTGGTGATGACGGCGGCGTTCCGGTCGCAGAACGCGTTCACCAGCTACCTGAACTACGTGCCGCTGTCGGACGTCCAGGCCGGGGTCGCGCGGAGCCTCGGCCTGGACTGCGGTCCCATGCGGGTGTTCGTGGACGTGCCCCACCTCTACCTGTCCGACAGCACGCAGGTGCTGCGCATCATGCGGCCGTGTCTACCGAAGCTGCTGTGAGCGGTGCGGCGATCTCCTCCAGGCCCTTCCGCTCGGCCTTGACGCCGAGGAACAGCTCCACGATCCCGGCGGCGATCATGATCACCGCGCCGATCGAGAAGGCCAGCGCCGTGTCGCCCGGAACGCCGGTCTCGACCAGCCCGGCGAAGACCAGCGGGCCGGCGATGCCGCCCACCGCGGTGCCGACCGCGAAGAAGAACGCGATCGCCATCGCCCTGGTCTCCATGGGGAAGATCTCGCTGACCGTCAGATAGGCCGAGCTGGCGCCGGCCGAGGCGACGAACAGCACCGCGCACCAGCACGCCGTCAGCGTGACGGCGTTGAGCATGCCCTGGTCGAACAGCCACGCCGTGCCGAGCAGCAGCAGTCCCGAGCCGATGTAGGTGGCCGAGATCATCGGCACCCGGCCGACCGTGTCGAACAGCCTCCCGAGCAGCAGCGGGCCGAGGAAGTTGCCGATCGCGATCACGGCGAAGTAGTAGCCGGTGTGCGTGTCGATCTTGTAGAACGTGGACAGGATCTGGGCGTACCCGAACGTGATGGCGTTGTAGAGGAACGCCTGCCCGATGAACAGCGACAGCCCGAGGATCGTGCGCTTGGGGTAGAGCGCCACCATCGTGTGCGCGATCCGCAGGAAGCCGATCGACTTGCGCTGGTGGATGGTGACCGAGCCCTTGGGCTCCGGCAGGTCGCCCCCCACCTGCTCCTCGATCTCGCCGACGAGCTTGTCGGCCTCCTGGCCGCGGCCGTGGATGAACAGCCAGCGGGGGCTCTCCGGGACGTGCCGCCGTACGAGCAGGATGGCCACGCCGAGCACCACACCGAGGCCGAAGGCGACGCGCCAGCCGATGTTGACCGGCAGGTCGTTGAGCAGCGGCACGGTCAGCAGGGCGCCGCCCGCCGCGCCGAGCCAGTAGCTGCCGTTGATGATGATGTCGATGCGGCCGCGGTGGCGGCTCGGGATCAGCTCGTCGATGGCCGAGTTGATGGCGGCGTACTCACCGCCGATGCCGAACCCGGTCATGAACCTGAACAGGAAGAACCACCACGCGTTGAAGGAGAAGGCCGTCATCAGCGTGGCCACCAGGTAGACGACCAGCGTGATGAGGAACAGCTTCTTGCGGCCGTACTTGTCGGTCAGCCAGCCGAAGAACAACGCGCCCAGGCAGGCCCCGGCCACGTACAGGGCCGCGGCGGTTCCGGCGACCTGCGCCTGGGTGATGTCGATGCCGCTGCCCGGCTTGGCGAGCTGGGCCGACAGGTTCCCGACAATGGTGACTTCGAGGCCGTCGAGGATCCAGACGGTGCCAAGTCCGATGACGATCATCCAGTGCCAGCGTGACCACGGCAGCCGGTCCAGCCGTGCGGGCACCTTGGTGGTGATTGTGCCGGTATCCACGTCCTTCATGAAGGAAACCTGGTACCCACCAGGGAGATCACAAACGTTGGATCATCCGGTGGGGACGGGCTTGCGGGCCTCCAGCATCCAGGTCCTGAACCACGGCCCGCCGTACCAGAACCGCCAGCCGAGGTCGCGTCTGCGGATCTCCACGACGCCGAGCTCCCGCAGCGTCTCCTCGTACGCGGAGGTGTGCTGGAAGTCGGCGAGCAGCAGGAGCCCGCCCGGCCGCAGCACGCGGTGCGCCTCCCGGACGGCCCGCGCCCGGCCCCCGGCGTCGGGGATGTTGTGGACGGCCAGGCTCGACACCACCACGTCGAACGAGGCGTCCTCGAACGCCAGCTCCCGCATGTCGCCGGTGACCAGGTCCACGGTGACGCCCTCGGCCTCGGCGTTGGCCCGGGTGACGCTCTCGTCGTTGCCCGACTGGTCGCGCGAGCGCCAGAGGTCGACGCCGGCGGCCCGGCCCTCCGGCAGCCGCTCGGCGGCCAGCAGCAGCACCGCGCCGCGCCCGCAGCCGAGGTCGAGCAGCCGCTCGTCGCCCTTGAGCCGGTCCAGTTCCTCGGCCCACACGGCGAACTTGCCGCGCCGGGTCGTGTAGAGGTAGCTGGCGGCGCTCGCCGACGTGTAGACGCCGCCGAGGAGGAAGGCGACTCCGGCCGCCGGGACGTCCTGCATGAAGGACGTCGCAGAGAGCACCAGAACCACGACGGCGCCGGCCACGAGGCCCAGCAGGGCCATCGGAGCATCGAACCCGTAGCGTCCACGTCTCACGATCACGTTATCTCTCAACTTCACGTTATATCTCAATGCCGGGGTTGACCGGGAATTGGTACGACACTTCCCCTAACCCGCCCTTATTCGACATCAAACCCTCTCTAACGTGGAGGACAGATGCGCCAAACGGGGGGTTGACCAGGGATGACGAGCGGACACCGCAGTTTCGGCCCCGGCGCGGCGATCGCGCTGACTCTGGGATCGGCGATGCTGTGGGGGGTGGCCCACGTGGCCACGGACCGCCGCAAGACCGGCTTCGCTCTCATGGTGACGCACGTGCTGCTGCTGGCCGTGATCATCACCGCCGTGACCGCCTTCGGCACCCAGGTCCTGGCGCTGGCAGTGCAGCCCCTCTGGCTCACGGCCCTGTCCGTCGCGCTGGCCGCGCTCGCGCTCGCCTGGTCCGCCGTCATCATCCGGTCGTTCGTGCTGGTCCGGCCCGAGCCGTCCAACACCGGGGGCCGCGTCCTCACCGCGGCCTTCACCGCCGGGCTGTGCGCGCTCGTCCTGGCGCCGACCGCGTACGCGGCCCGGCTGGCCTACCTGTCGCGCGACGTGGTGGACTCGATCTTCACGGCCGAGATGACCCCGATCGTCGCCGACGACCCGTGGAACGGCGCGGCGCGGATCAACTTCCTGCTCATCGGCGCCGACTCCGCACCCGGACGGCCCGGGGTGCGCACCGACAGCGTGACCGTGGCCAGCGTCGACACCGTGACGGGCAACACCACGCTGTTCGGCCTGCCGCGCAACCTGGAGCAGGTCCAGATGCCGCGCGGCCCGGCCCGCAAGCGCTTCCCGAACGGCTTCGCCGGCAACGGCCCCGACACGCCCGGGCTGCTCAACGAGATCTTCCAGTACGCCGAGGACTACCCGGAGATGGTGCCCGGCGTGCGTCACGGCCAGCGCGGCCCCGCCCTGCTCAAGCAGACCGTCAGCGACATCCTCGGCATCCCGGTGAAGTACTACGCGATGGTCGACATGAAGGGCTTCGCGCAGATCATCGACGCCATGGGCGGGGTGAAGGTCACCATCAAGCAGCCCATCGTGTACGGCAAGTACCGCGAGGGGCACCTGGCCGCCGGAACCCGCAAGCTCTCCGGCCAGGAGGCGCTGTGGTTCGGCCGCTCCCGCACCGACAGCGACGACTACGTGCGCATGGGCCGCCAGAAGTGCCTGCTGTACGCCGTCGCCAAGCAGGCCGACCCGGTGACCGTGCTCAACAGCTTCGAGAAGCTGGCCGCGGCCACCAAGCGCGCCATCTCCACCGACGTGCCGAAGAACCTGCTGCCGCCGCTCATCGAGCTGTCGGACCGGGTGAAGGACGCGCGGATCCGGAGCCTCAGCTTCGTGCCGCCGCTGATCAACACGGCCTCGCCCGACTGGAGCCTCATCCGGAACAAGGTCGCCAAGGCGCTGGCCGAGCGGCCCGCCGTGCGCGGCCCGGGCCGGCCCAAGGCCCCCGCGCAGGGCTACGACCGGCCGATCTCGCTGGACGCCGCCTGCCACTGAGCCGGACCGTCCGCTCCGCGTCACCGGTGCGCCCCCCGGGCTTCGGCCCGGGGGGCGTCCGCGCGTTTCCGCCCTCATGGCTGTGGCCGATGTGGCATCATGGGCGTCACCTGAGAACGACAACGGTTTTCATAATCATCTGGAGCTATCGTGAGGGTGGCCTTCGTCGGCAAGGGCGGCAGCGGCAAGACCACGATGTCGGCCCTGTTCGCCAGGTATGTGGCGAGCCAGGGCGGCCCGGTGGTCGCCGTCGACGCCGACATCAACCAGCACCTGGCCCTCGTCCTGGGCGCCGGGCAGAGCCCCGAGCCGCTCGGCGCCCGTCTCACCGAGATCAAGGACTTCCTGCGCGGCGACAACCCGCGCATCCCGTCGGCCGAGGCCATGGTCAAGACCACCCCGCCGGGGCGCGGTTCCCGGCTGCTGGTCTTCGACGACCTCGCCGCCTCGCCGTACGCGGTGACCACGCCCGACGGCGTCAGGCTGCTGGCCACCGGCCCGTTCGGCGAGGACGACCTCGGCGTCGCCTGCTACCACTCCAAGGTGGGCGCGGTCGAGCTGCTGCTCAACCACCTGGTCGACGGGCCCGGCGAGTACGTCGTGGTCGACATGACCGCCGGGGCCGACTCGTTCGCCTCGGGGCTGTTCACCCGGTTCGACCTGACGTTCCTCGTGGCCGAGCCGACCCGGCAGGGCGTCGGTGTCTACCGGCAGTACGCCGAGCACGCCGCCGGGTTCGGGGTGCGCGTCGCGGTCGTCGGCAACAAGGTCCACGGCCCCTCCGACGTCGACTTCCTGCGCGCCGAGGTGGGCGACGACCTGGTGGCCTGGATGGAGCACTCGGCGGCCGTCCGCGCCATGGAGCAGGGCCGGCCGCTCGCCCTCGGCGACCTGGAGCCGGCCAACGCCGACACGCTCGCGCTGCTGCTCAAGCACCTCGACGCACAGGAGAAGGACTGGGCCACGTTCGGCCGCCAGGCCGAGGAGTTCCATCTGCGCAACGCCCGGACCTGGGCGAACGCGCGTACCGGCCTCGACCTGTCGCAGCAGATCGACCCCGGGTTCGCCTACGGCCCGCCGGTGCCCACACGAGTGTCCCCCTCCAGCCATCTGGAGCACCACGCCGACCGCTCATAGCGTCGGTTCGTTCCCCTTCGAGAGGAGACAGCATGTCGCTGACCGTTCCGAACGACCTGCTCGACCAGGCCAGGGCCGGAGAGGTCGAGGACGCGGCGTTCGTCGCCTGCGTGCGCGACTCCCTGCCCTACGCGTGGTCGGTGATCAGCGAGCTGGTCCAGCAGCGGGCGCGCGACGGAGCCGAGTTCGCCGACAACCAGGTGCCACCGCCGTCGGAGGAGGCGCGCGGCCAGCTCCTGCGCTGCCTGGCGAGCGACGCCATGCGCGGCGCGCTGGAGCGCCACTTCGGCGTGCGGCTGGCGTTCCAGAACTGCCACAGGGTCGCGGTCTTCGACCCGGCGGCCACCGAGGCGCTGAGCGCGTTCGTCACGCCCCGGGCCCAGATCCTCAACCAGAAGCCGGAGCTGGTCGACTGCTGACCCGCTGAGGCCGGGCGGCGGGCCGCGCGATCGCGCGGCCCG
>NZ_JBFAIA010000070.1:0-39112 GCF_040654455.1 Nonomuraea sp. NPDC050691 | reverse complement strand
GTGGCGACCGCGACGGCCCGCGCCCGGCCCTCGTCGCCGGAGGTGCCGGGGCCGCCCGCCGCCGCCGGGCCGCCCGAGGTGACCGCGCCGTCGGTGACCGGCCCGGCGAACGCGCCGCCGCCCCGCGCGAACGCGATCACGTGCTCGGCGGCCTCGCCGTCGGCCTCCAGCGGCGTGTACGCGGCGTCGGCGCCCAGACGGCGGCGCAGCCGGAGCGCCTGAGTGGTGACCAGCAGCTTGGCCGCGTCCCACTCGGAGACGGGGGTGCGCGGGTAGCTCACGGGCCGCCGGTTGTCCGGGTCGACCAGCGAGAAGTCGGTCGTCTCGTTGCCCTGGTAGACGTCGGGGACGCCCGGCATCATGAGCTGCACCAGTTTGGCGCCCAGCGAGTTGGACATCGCGTAGCGGTCGATCCGCTCGGTGAACTCCCCGACGGGCAGCTTCACGGCGGCCTCGGCGAAGTCGCGCAGCCGCTGCTCGTAGCCTGGGTCGGGGTTGACCCACGAGATCGCGGTCTTGGCCTCGCGGGCGGCCTTGAGCAGGTAGCCGGCGAAGCGCTCGGCGGAGATGGGCCAGGCGGCCATGAGGTTCTGCCAGGCCAGGTAGTCGAGGTGGGGGTCGTGCGACACCGCCGACGACCAGGCGGTGACGGCCTCCTCCCACTCGCCGGGCAGCTCCGACAGCACCGACAGGCGAGCGCGCACGTCCTCCGACCGCTTGGTGTCGTGGGTGGACAGCGTGGTCATCGAGTGGGGCCGCATCTCGGCGCAGGACGCGTGGAACTCCTCGACCGGGGTCCCGAACACGTCCGGCTCGCCGCCCACCTCGTTCAGGCAGGACAGCGGGAACCACCGGTACAGCGCCGTGTCCTCGACGCCCTTGGCCATGACCGGGCCGCACGCCTGCTGGAAGCGGGTGACGACCTCGGGCGTGCCGTGCAGGACCTCGTGGGCGAGCCGCCGCGCGGCGGGAGAGCAGGCCGCGGCGGCCGTCTCGACGATCTCGGCCGACTCGGGCGGCACCGGCTCCCCCGGCACCACGTACGCCCGGTAGACCGGCATCGCGGCCAGCAGCTCGGCCACGGTCTCCGGCTCGGTGCCGGCCGCGGCGGCCAGGCGCCTCACCTCGGCGCCGAAGAACAGGTCCAGCACCTCGCGCTTCGAGCGCGCCACCACCTCCCGGTAGTCGGCGGGCTGCCCGGTCAGGCGGGTGAACAGCTCCAGCAGCGGCTGCCTGCCCGCCGGGTCCACGAACAGGCCGTTGACGCGGTTGAGCACCTCGTAGCCGGTGGTGCCGTCGCACGGCCAGTCGTCCGGCAGCCGCTCGTGGCCGATGAGGATCTTCTCGACGACGGTCCAGGTGTCGCCGGTCCTGGCACGCAGCCGTTCGAGATAGCCGCGCGGATCGGCGAGCCCGTCGGGGTGGTCGATGCGCAGCCCGTCGACCAGCCCCTCGTCGAGCAGCCAGAAGATCACCTCGTGGGTGGCGAAGAACACCTCCGGGTCCTCGACGCGCAGCCCGATCAGTGTGGAGACGTCGAAGAAGCGCCGGTAGCCGGGCCCCTCGCGCCAGTCGACCAGCCGGTAGTGGCCCGGGTAGGGGAACGCGTGCTCGTGGTAGCGCAGCACGTCGCCGTCCACGACGGGCTCGGTGTCGTCGCCCAGCACCGGGAGCGCCACCTTCCCGCCGTCCCACTCGATGTCGAACCAGCGCGCGTACGGCGAGGCGGTGCCGTCGCGCAGCACCGACCAGAACGCGCCGTTGGTGGTGTTCATGTGGTTGGGCACGATGTCCACGACGATGCCCAGGTCGTGGGCGGCGAGCCGTTCGGCCATCTCCCTGAAGCCCTTGGCGCCGCCGAACTCCTCGCGGATGCGGGAGTGGTCGGTGACGTCGTAGCCGTGCAGCGAGCCGGGCGTCGCCTGGAGGATCGGCGACAGGTAGACGTGGGTGACCCCCAGGTCGCGCAGGTAGCCGGCGATCTCCCCCACCTGGGCGAACCCGAAGTCGGGGGTGAGCTGGACGCGGTAGGTCGACAGGGGCCTAGACACGGCGCAGCACTCTCACGCTGCGGCCGGGGACGGCCACGCTCTCACCGGCCCGGCAGATCCGGATGTCCAGGCTGATCGGCAACGCGGTGTCGATCTCGGTCTGCCACATCTCTCCGTAGTCCTTGGGGATCGTGAACGTGATGGGTTCGTGGTGGGCGTTGAACAGCAGTAGGAACGAGTCGTCGCGGATGGGCCGGCCGCGCCGGTCGGGCTCGGTGATGGCGTCGCCGTTCAGGAACACGGCCAGCGACTTGGCGTATCCGACGTTCCAGTCGGCGTCGGTCATCTCCTCCCCGGCCGGGGTGAGCCAGGCGATGTCGCTCAGCCCGCGTACGGGACGGCCGTAGAAGAACCTCCTGCGCCGGAACACCGGGTGTTTCTTGCGCAGCGCGGCCAGGCTCTGCGTGAACTCCAGCAGCAGCCAGTTCTCCCGCACGTCGGACCAGTCGACCCAGGTCAGCTCGTTGTCCTGGCAGTAGCCGTTGTTGTTGCCCCGCTGGGTGCGACCCAGCTCGTCGCCGTGCGAGAGCATCGGCACGCCCTGCGACAGGAACAGCGTGGTCAGGAAGTTGCGCTTCTGCTGCTCGCGCAGCGACTCGACGGCCAGGTCGGCCGGGCCCTCGGCGCCGCAGTTCCAGGACCGGTTGTCGTCGCTGCCGTCGCGGTTGCCCTCCTTGTTGGCCTCGTTGTGCTTGTGGTCGTACGAGACGAGGTCCTGCAGGGTGAAGCCGTCGTGGCAGGTGACGAAGTTGATGGAGGCGGCGGGGCGGCGGCTGTCGTCCTGGTAGAGGTCGCTGGAGCCGGTGAGCCGGGAGCCGAACTCGGGCAGCGTCGCCGGCTGCCCGCGCCACAGGTCGCGGATGGTGTCGCGGTAGCGGCCGTTCCACTCGGTCCAGCGGGAGGGGAAGTTGCCCACCTGGTAGCCGCCGGGGCCGACGTCCCACGGCTCGGCGATGAGCTTCACCTGCGACAGCACCGGGTCCTGCTGCACCAGGTCGAAGAAGGCGCTCAGCCGGTCCACCTCGTGCAGCTCGCGGGCCAGCGTCGAGGCGAGGTCGAAGCGGAAGCCGTCGACGTGCATCTCCGTCACCCAGTAGCGGAGCGAGTCCATGATCATCTGGAGGACGTGCGGGGAGCGCATGAGCAGGCTGTTGCCGGTGCCCGTGGTGTCCATGTAGTAGCGCGGGTCGCCGTCGACGAGCCGGTAGTAGTTGGGGTTGTCGATCCCCTTGAACCCCAGCGTGGGCCCCAGATGGTTGCCCTCGGCCGTGTGGTTGTAGACGACGTCCAGGATGACCTCGATGTCCGCCTCGTGCAGGGCCCGCACCATGGCCTTGAACTCCAGGACCTGCCCGCCGCGCTGCCCCTGGCTGGAGTAGCGGTTGTGCGGGGCGAAGAAGCCGATCGAGTTGTAGCCCCAGTAGTTCGTCAGCCCGCGCTCCTCCAGGACGTGGTCGGTGACGAACTGGTGGACCGGCATCAGCTCGATGGCCGTCACGCCGAGCTTGGTCAGGTGGTCCAGGATCTCGGGGTGGCCCAGGGCCGCGTACGTGCCGCGCAGGTGCTCGGGGATCTTCGGGTGCCGGACGGTGAGCCCGCGCACGTGCGCCTCGTAGATCACGGTGTCGTGGTACGGCGTGGCGGGCGGCCGGTCGTGGCCCCACCCGAAGAACGGGTTGATCACGATGGAGCGCGGCATGTACGGGGCGGAGTCCATGTCGTTGCGCGAGTCGGGCTGACCGAACCGGTAGCCGTACACCGCCTCGTTCCACTTCACGTCGCCCTCGATGGCCATCGCGTACGGGTCGAGCAGCAGCTTGGCCGGGTTGCACCGCAGGCCCTTGGCCGGGTCGTACGGGCCGTGCACGCGGTAGCCGTAACGCTGGCCGGGGTTGACGCCGGGCAGGTAGCCGTGCCAGATGAAGCCGTCCACCTCCGGCAGCGCCACGCGGGTCTCCCCGCCCTGCTCGTCGAACAGGCACAGCTCCACCTTGTCGGCGGCCTCCGTGTAGAGCGAGAAGTTGGTGCCCGCGCCGTCATAGGTGGCCCCGAGTGGATAGGGGTCTCCCGGCCAGACTTCGATCATCAAGGCTCCCTTACGGCTCTTCCCCATGTTCCGTTCCCCCGCCCCGCCGGACAAGCACCACCGCACAAGCACCGCCGGCGGGCGCGGCTCCCCGTGGACGGATCAGGTCCTTCCCCCAGAACGCGCCCTTAGCCCGCCGCCGGGCACCGGTTTGGGGCCGCTGTCACCTGCCGCTTCGCACGAGGGCCGCGCACCGCGTTTGATCGCGCTCTCCCCGGTCACGTAGGCGTTCCATGGGTGGATTCAGAAAGTTCCTCTTACGGGGCAACATCGTGGAGCTGGCCGTCGCGGTGATCGTGGGGGCCACGTTCAGCGGACTCGTGCAGGCGCTCGTCGCCGACCTCATCACCCCGCTGATCGGGGCCGTGACGGGCGGCAAGCAACCCGACTTCGCCGACTACGTCTTCACGGTCAACGGGAGCCAGTTCAAGTACGGCGACTTCCTCAACCACCTCCTCAGCTTCCTCATCATCGCGGCCGTCGTGTACTGGCTGGTGGTCATGCCCATGACCCGGCTGATCACCCTGTTCGACCGTGACAAGGAGGCGACGACCAAGCAGTGCCCGGAGTGCCTGAGCGACATCCCGACCGAGGCGCGCCGGTGCGCGCACTGCACCGCCACGCTGGTGCCCGACTCCGAGAAGCCCTCCCTGGCCGACCCGCGGTAGCCGCCGGAGTCTGGGAAGAACATCCCCGGCATTGGGCGAGGCTTGAGGCGAACAGGGCACAGAACGGGGCGCAGGAGGGCGGAAGTCACCGAGGTGCCCAGTACGCATGGGCTGTGGGGTTTTGGCAGGTTGTGGGCTTCAAGGGTGCCGCGGGTTGGGCAAGATGGGCGGGTGAGCGTTGAGTTGATGGTCTGGGACGAGCCCGTGCCGATCTCCAGGGACATGGCGCGGGCCGCGTACCTGGCCGCGAAGAAGGGCAGGCCGGTCCAGGGCGAGCTGCCGCAGGTGGCCAAGGAGCTGCCGGGGCTCGTCACGGTGTTCCCCGGGCACGTACTGGTGACGATGGAACTGGAGTCGATGGACGAGATGTCCGCCCAGGTGTTCACCATCGCGCGGGCGCACGGGCTGGTCTGCTACGACCCGCAGCGCGACCTCGTCCACAACGTCGGACCGCTCGGCGTGTACCAGGGCATGCAGCTCCACACCGGCGACGGCATGATCGTCCACGACCCCGACCTGGGGCTGGTCCACGACGTGCTCGCGACCCTGTCGGCGCAGAACCCGTTCGCGGCGCTCGTGACGTTCGGGCACCACTTCATCCAGGTCTCACCGGCCGGGCCCGCCGGGCACGCGGACCACGCCGCGGAGCCCTCCGGCTACGAGGTGGAGTACAAGGAGGGGCACATGGTGCGCACGCTGATGCCGCGCCTCGACGACGTGCGCCAGGCCTTCCACGAGTACGCCACCGGCGACCGGTCCTTCCTGGCGCGGCACGACTGGTCGTGACCTGCAACCACGGCACGACCGGGTTGGTGGCAGGATCGGCGGGATGAGGACCCATTACCCGGCCATCGAGCCCTACGACTCCGGCTTCCTCGACGTGGGGGACGGCAACGAGATCTACTGGGAGCTCGTCGGCAACCCGGACGGCAAGCCCGCGGTCATGCTGCACGGCGGCCCGGGCGGCGGGTGCACCACCAAGCACCGCCGGCAGTGGAACCCCGACCTGTACAAGGTGGTGCTGTTCGACCAGCGCAACTGCGGGCGCAGCCGTCCCCACGCCAGCGAGGCCACCACGTCGCTGGAGCACAACACCACCTGGCACCTCGTCGCCGACATGGAACGCCTGCGCGAGCACCTCGGCATCGAGGCGTGGCAGGTGTTCGGCGGATCGTGGGGCAGCGCGCTCGCCCTGGCGTACGCGCAGACCCACCCGGGGCGGACGACCGAGCTGGTGCTGCGCGGCATCTTCACGCTGCGCCCCCAGGAGCTGCGCTGGTTCTACCAGGAAGGTGCCTCCTACCTGTTCCCCGACCGGTGGGAGGCGTTCCTGGCGCCGATCCCCGAGGAGGAGCGGGGCGACCTCATGGCCGCCTTCCGCCGCCGCCTGGAGGGCGACGACCCGCAGGCGCGGCTGGCGGCGGCCCGGGCGTGGGCGCAGTGGGAGGCGTCCGCGATCACGCTGCTGCCGGACGAGGAGCTCGTCGCGGAGTTCGGCGAGGAGCGCATGGCGGTGGCCTTCTCCCGGATCGAGAACCACTACTTCACCCACCTGGGCTGGTTCGAGCCCGATCAGCTCATCCGCGACGTCGGCAAGATCCGCCACATCCCGGCGGTCATCGTGCAGGGCCGCTACGACGCCTGCACGCCCATGGCCACGGCCTGGGACCTGCACCGCGCCTGGCCCGAGGCGGAGTTCCACGTGGTGGCGGACGCGGGGCACGCCGCGACCGAGCCGGGCATCGTGGACCGGCTCATCGCGGCGACAGACGGCTTCGCGCGAGGCGTACCATCGGCGTGACCGCGCCGACCAGCAGCAGCGTGCAGAGCGGCGCCAGCGTCACCCCGATGAGGAAGCCCGCCGCCACGTCGTGCGGGTAGTGGACGCCGACGAACACCCGCGAGAACGCCATGACCGCCGCCAGCGGCAGCACCACCCAGGCCAGGGCGCGCCAGGCCAGCACGAGCGCGCCGGCGGCGCCGGCGGCGATCACGGAGTGGTTGCTGGGGAACGACCAGTCGTCCGGCGGCGGGCACGCGGCGATCGTCGCGACACCGCCCCGGCACGGCCGGTCCTCCCTGACCACGGTCTTGAGGACCTCGCTGAAGACGTACGCGCACACCACGCCGGCCGGGCCGGCGATCGCGATCGCCAGGTCGCGCGGGGGCCCGTTGCGCGCCCGCCACCAGCACAGCACGAACAGCGCCGCGAACAGGAACAGGCCGGCGTCGGTGCCCACCTCGGCGAGGGTGTGGAGCCATCCGGGCGTGCTGAGGGCGAAGTCGGCGATGTCGCGGTACACACGTGTCCAATCGGTGAACGAGCAATGACACGACCTTACGGAAGATCACCGGTGTCCGGGTCGGACTCCCGGCCGATTCCGGGCCGTCACCCTCGGCCGATCGGCCGAGCGCCGGGCCGCGCCAGGCGGCGCGCCGGACGGACCGCTGAGGCTTCGAGGCGACGGCGCGCCGGATGGGCGGCTGAGGCCTCGGGGCGACGGCGCGCCGGATGGGCGGCGTAGGCCTGGTTCGGGCCGGGTAGAGAGGCATGCGTGATCGGAGAGCACGTGATCGTCGGCTACACCGCCGACGCCGGTGGACGTGACGCCCTCGCCCTCGGCGCCGCGATAGCGCGGGTCACCGGCGGCGAGCTGACCGTGGCGACGATCTACCCGCCCGGCAGTCCCGGCGAGGCCGTTGAGGCGCAGGCGAACCTGGCGCACGCCGCCGAGGAGCTGGGCGATGTGCCCGCCGAGTACATCACCTACGAGAGCCGGGGCGTGGGACGCGGGCTGTCGGTCCTGGCCAGCCGCATCCGGGCCGACCTCATCGTGGCCGGTTCGGCGGACGGGGGGCAGCGGGGGCGCATCGGGATCGGCTCCACCTCGGACCACCTGCTGCACCTGTCGCCGGAGGCGGTGATGCTGGCGCCCTCCGGCTACCGCCCGCCGCCGGAGGCGGGCCGGCTGACGCTCGCCTACGTCCACCGGCCCCAGTGCGACGCCGCCGTCGAGCGGGTGGCGCAGACGGCGCTGCGGCTGGGCGTGCCGCTGCGGCTCATCACGTTCGACCTGCGGACGGACGATCCCGGCCGGCTCGGGGACGACCTGGCCCTCGCCGTACGGCTGGCGTGGGAGAGCACCGGCATCGAGGCCGAGGCGGAGGTCGCCGAGGGGCACGACGTGGCGGAGGCGATGGCGGCGCTGGAGTGGACGCCGGGCGAGCTGCTGGTGTGCGCGGCGAGCGAGGACGCGCAGCCGCACCGGGTCTTCCTCGGTGAGCTGGCCATGAAGGTGCTGCGGGCGGCGCCGTGCCCGGTCGCCGTGCTGCCCCGCGGCTTCGACTGACGCCGGGCCCGGGCCTCGTCCGGAGCGACCCGCGGGCGAACCGCGGGCCGCGTCCGGGTGAGGTCAGGCGCCGGAGCGCCGCCTCCTGATCGTGGCCTCGTACAGCTCCAGGTAGCGATCGGCCATGACGCCGGGCGTGAAGCGGCGGGCCGCCTCCGCGCGGCACTCCTCCGGGTCGATCTCGTCCACCCGCAGCACGTACTCGGCCAGTTCCTCCTCCGTGTCGGCGAGCCACCCGGTGCGGCCGTGGTCGATCAGCTCGGGCAGGCAGCCCCGGCGCAGGCCCACGGCGGGCACGCCGAGCGCCAGCGCCTCGACCACGGCGGTGCCGCCCGGCTCGTCCCACTGGACGGGGAACAGGGCGGCCCGTGCGGAGCCGTACAGCTCGTCGCGCCGCCGGCCCTCTACGGTCCCCTCCCAGCGGACCAGGTCGCCGTCGAGGTAGGGGGCGACCGCCTCCAGGTGGTAGCGCACGTCGGGGTGGACGTGCAGCGGGTGGTACGGGTCCTGGGCGACGGCCTCCAGCTCGGCCGGCGTGCCGAGGCCGCTGACCGGGCCGGCCAGCGCGAGCGGCAGGCCGAGCTTCTGGCAGATGCGGGCCGCGATGTGCTGGCCCTTGAGCCGGCAGATCCGCCCCATGACCACCAGGTGCTCGCCGCGTTCCGCCCGGGGGGCGCCTGCGGCGAGCGGGGTGGCCAGGTGGACCGCGCCGAGCGCCGCCGCGCGCAGGGCGGCCGGCGCCAGGCGGAGCTGCGACTCCGACACGCCGTTGACCGCGATCGAGGCCGGGAAGGCGCCGTAGAACGCGGCGTGCTTGCGCAGGTCCCAGTGGAGGGTGTGCAGCACGGGCGGCCCGCCGAGGACGGAGAGCACGGCCGGGCCGACCACCTCCAGGTGGTCGTGGACGAGGTCCACGTCGTCGCGGCGCCGCACCTCGCGCGCCACCATCGCCTGATGGGCGTGCGCGATGCCCATGACCTGGTTGTACGGTTTCTGCAGGTCCGCGAACCGGCCGGAGTCGTAGACGCTGACCAGCTCGTCCACCTCCAGCGTGCTCGACCCGACGGAGGCGAGGACGACCCGCACGCCGCGCTCGCGCAGGGCGGGCACGAGCGTGGCCACGACGTTCTCGATGCCGCCGTAGCCGGGAGGCGGCACCGGCAGCCACGGGCCGGTGTTGATCAGCACGTTCATGCGACGTCCTCCTCGGCGAGCAGCGAGGCGAGCGGCGGGCGCTCGGCCACGACGACGTTCATGAGCGATGCCTGTCCGTCGACCCCGAACTGCAGCAGCGTGCGGGCCGGGGGCTGGGCGGCCATGACCCGTCCCTGGCGTTCGAGCCGGGTCCAGGCGGTGTGCAGGATCTGCCCGGCCATGCGGCCGAGCGCGGCGGTGGACTGGTGGGAGTGGACGCGCACGCCCAGGTCGACCTGGGCCATGGCGTCGAGGCCGACGAGCTCCAGCAGGTCCACCAGGAGCCCCAGCTCAACGCCGTATTCGGTGACGAACGGGACCTGCTCCAGGGTCTCGCGGCGGCCAGCGTACTCGCCGCCGAGCGGCTGGTGGAATCCGGCCAGCTCGGGCCAGAACATGTTGAGGATCGGGCGTGCCACCAGCTCGGTGACCCGTCCGCCGCCTCCGCGCCGCGTCACCCCGTCGGCGCCGGTGAACGGGCGCTCGCAGGCGCCCTTGACGAACTGGACGCGGGGGTCGGTCAGCAGCGGCCCGAGGAGGCCGGTGACGAAGTGCGCCCCGAAGTCGCGCAGGTCGGCGTCGACGAAGACGACGATGTCCCCGCTGGAGGCCGCCAGTCCCTTCCACAGGGCCTCGCCCTTTCCGGTGAGGGGCGGCAGGTGGGAGAGCACCGCGTTCTGCGCCACGACGCGGGCTCCCGCCGCGGCGGCCCGCTCGGCCGTCGCGTCGGTGGAGTTGGAGTCGACCACGAGGATCTCGTCCACGAGCGGGATCCGCTCGACGAGTTCGCGGCGGATCACGGTGACGATGTCGCCGACTGTCGGCTCCTCGTCGCGCGCCGGCAGGACGACGCTCACCGTGGTCGTTCCCTTGGCGAGGAGCAGGGTCTCGGGGGCCCACTCGGCCGCGGTGCTCGAGTGGGGACCGTACCATTCCCGAGCCCTGGCCAAGGCCCGCAGCTCTGTCTCCATGCACTCAGCCCCGTTCTGTTTAGGGGGTCACGGTCGCGCATATGTTCCCTATTGCCGGGCGTTTGAACGTGTTGTTTGATTTTGCGCAAAAGTGGGATAGGCGAGATGTGTCCTCAATCACCCGTGTAGGCATCATCGGTGCCGGAAATGTCGCTGCGCGTCACGCGGACGTGCTGTCAGGTTTTCCCGACGTGGCGATCACCGGAATCGCCGACGTCGATCCTCTGAAGGCCGAGGCGCTCGCGGCGCGTCATGGAGTCCCGGCTTTTGACGGCCACGCCGGGCTGCTCGAGGCGGGCGGACTCGACGCAGTATACGTCTGCGTGCCCCCATTCGCGCACGGTAAGCCAGAGCAAGATGTTCTGTCGTGCAATCTTCCGATTTTTGTTGAAAAACCGCTCGCGCTGGACCTGGAGACGGCGGAAAACATCGCGTCCGAAATCCGGCGCCGCCGCCTACCCTCGGCGGTCGGCCATCACTGGCGCTACCTGGACGTTCTCGACCGGGCGCGCGACCTGCTGGCCGACCGGCCGGTACGGCTGGCGCTCGGCCACTGGCTCGACAAGGTGCCCCCGGTCGGCTGGTGGCTGGACCCGGCCCGCTCGGGCGGCCAGGTCGTCGAGCAGGCGGTCCACGTCCTGGACCTGGCCCGCGTCCTGGTCGGTGAGGTCACGATGGTGCACTCCGTCCCCGCCGCCCCCGCGCACCACGGCGCCAACGGGGAGGTGGACCGGGCCGTGGCCGCCGTGCTGCGCTTCGCGGACGGCGCCACGGGCACGCTGGCCACGACGAGCCTGCTCCGGCACAAGCACCGGGCCGGCCTGGAGGTGTACGCGGACGGCGTCGCCCTGGAGCTGACCGAGACCTCGCTGACCGTCGACGGCACCGAGGTGGTCGAGGACGCGGGCCGGGCGAAGACGCTGGTCGACCGCGCCTTCATCGACGCCGTGCGCGACGGGGACGGCGACGTGCGGGTGCCGTACGACGAGGCGCTGCGCACCCACCGGCTGGCGCTCGCGCTGGCCCGGTCGGCGACCCTGGGAAGGCCGGTGACGCTCGATGGCTGACCCGAGGACGGACACGACGGCGCCCCCCGCAGCGCGCGCGACGGCGCGGAGCCGGGTGCTCTGCGTGGCGGCGCCCGGCGAGGTCACCCTGGTCGAGGAGGAGCTGCCCGAGGTGCCCGAGGGCGGGTTCCGAGTGGAGACGGTCTACAGCGGGATCTCCGCCGGCACCGAGCTGACCTACGTCAAGGGCACCAACCCCTACCTGGCCGCCTCGTGGGACCGGGCGCTCGGCCTGTTCCGGCCGGGCGCCCCGGCGGTCGCCTACCCCGTGCGCGGCATCGGGTACATGCAGGTCGGCCGGGTGGCGGAGACCCGCACCGGGGCCGTGCGCGAGGGCGCGCTGGTGGCCATGGCGTACGGCCACCGCACCGGCTACGTGGCCGACCCGCTGGCGGACCGCTTCGTGGAGCTGCCCGCCGGCCTCGACCCGGTGCTCGGCGTCTACGTCGCCCACATGGGGCCGATCTGCGCCAACGGGCTGCTGCACGCCGCCGCCGACCTGCACGGACCGGCGGCGCGTGACCTGGGGGACGGCGTGCGCGGGCGGCGCGTGGCCGTCGTCGGGGCGGGCGTGGTGGGGTTGCTGACGGCCTCGTTCGCGCTGGAGCACGGCGCGGCGGAGGTCGTGGTGGCCGACGAGACGCCCGAGCGGCTGCGGATCGCCGAAGCTCTGGGCGCCCGCCCCCTGGCGGCCGGCGGGAATCCGGCCACGGGCGGGAGCGTGGACGGGCAGGCCGGCGACGGGACAGGTGACCCGGCGGTGGAGCTGAAGCGCCGCTGGCGGCACGGCCCCGACGACCGGGGCGCCGACGTGGTGTTCCAGTGCCGCGGGCAGGCCAGGGCGCTCGCGCTGGCCCTGCGGATGCTGCGCCCGCAGGGCACGGTGGTGGACCTCGCCTTCTACACCGAGGGCGCGGACGAGGTGCGGCTCGGCGAGGAGTTCCACCACAACGGGCTGTCGCTGCGGTGCGCGCAGATCGGCCGGGTGCCGCGCGGCCTCGCCCACGCCTGGGACCGGGAGCGGCTGTCGTACGAGACGATCGCCCTGCTCGGGCGGCGTGGCGCGGCGCTACGCGAGCACCTCGTCACCGATGTCGCCGATTTCGCCGAGGCGCCGCGCCTCCTCGCGGATCTGGCCGCCCGCCGGCGTCACTCCGTCCAGGCCGTCCTCCGCCGCGACGTCGAGGATGAGGGCGGCTGACCAGCTGAAGTCGTGGCAGCCGTGCCCCTCCAGCGTGAACGGGTCGAAGTACTCGCGGAACCCGGACGTCGTGACGGCCCTGACCATGCCCTCGGCCAGCGGCGCGGCCAGGTCGGGACGGCGCCGCCGCAGGCCCCGCCAGATCAGCCAGGTGAGGTTGACCCAGGCGGGGCCGCGCCAGTAGCGCACCGGGTCGAACTCGGGCGCGGCCGGCGCGAAGCTGGGCACGACGCCGTCCTTGAGCCCGAAGCGGTCGAGCCCCGTGCCGATCAGCTCGTTGACCAGCTCGCGCGGCAGACCGGGCAGCATGAGCGGCGTCAGCCCGGCGGCGCTGTTGGAGCGCACGAGGCAGCCGGTGAGCACGTCGCGGGCGTGGAAGAGCCCGTCGTCGTAGAGATGCTCGGCCATCGCGGAGGTGACGGCGGCGGCCTCCCGGGCGTGCGGCTCGGGGTCGAGCCCGATCACCCGCGCGATCCGCCCCAGCGCCACCTCGGCCACGCCGTACGCGGCGTTGAACAGCGGGTCCTCGACCCGGAAGGCGTCGGAGCGGCGGTAGCCGGTGTCGCGGTAGGCGCGGGCGAGCGAGGTGTAGCGCGCGTAGTCGCGGTCGGTGGGCCGTTCCTCCACGCTGACGTGGGTGGTGTCGCGGCGCACGAACGCCGACGGCTCGGGCTCGACGACGGCCAGCGGCACGTCCCAGGCCGGGCTGTTGTCCATGCCCGACTCCCAGGGGTGCACGATCGAGATGAGCCCCTCGGGCGAGCGCCTGGCCGAGCGCAGGAACTCCTGCTGGGCGACCAGGCGGGGATAGATCCGCCGCAGGAAGGCGGGGTCGGGCTCAGCCAGGTGGACGCGCCAGGCGGCCAGCGCGTGGACGGGCGGCTGCACGATCCCCGAGGTCCTGATCCCGGACGGGGCGCTGACCTGCCAGAACTCCGGCCCGGGGAAGTAGGCGCCCTCGGGCACCGCCGGGTTGAAGACGATGTGCGGCACCCGGCCGTCGCGCCACTGCGCGCCGAACAGCGTCAGCAGCTCCGACCTGGCCCGGCGCGGCGACCACCGGGCGTTGCCGATCGCGATGAAGGCGGAGTCCCAGCTCCACTGGTGGGGGTACAGGGTTCGGGAGGGGACCGTGTAGCTGCCGTCCCAGTTGGCGACGAGCACGCGGACGGCATCGCGGAGGATCATAGGAATTTCCTGATGAAGGAGGCGGTCTGAGGAAGGACGATCTCCGGCTCGCCCCGCAGGCGGCATTCCAGCGCGAGGTACCCGTCGTAGCCGGCGGCGTCGAGAGCGGCGAGCTGGGCCGCCCAGTCGAGGTGGCCGGTGCCGGGCTGGTTGCGGTTGGACTCGCTGACCTGCATGTGCGCCAGATAGGGGGCGGCCTCCAGGATCGAGCGGCAGGGATCGTCCTCCTCGATGTTCATGTGGTACGTGTCACCGGCCACCCGGATCGCGTCCATCGAACAGTACGACACGGCCTCGGCCAGCGTGTTCACCATGTGGTTCTCGTACCGGTTGAGCGGCTCCAGCATGATGAGCACGCCGTTGCGCTGGGCGTGCTCGCCGAGCGTGGCCAGCGCCTCGGCCAGCACCTCGCGGTCCTGGTCGGGCCCGCGGGGCGGCTCGAACGGCGGCAGCCGGCGCGAGAACTGGCCCCAGGAGGCCGGGGTCATCACGCCGATGCCGCCGAGCTCGGCGATCACGGTGAGCTGGGACCTGAGCTGCTGGATGGCGTCCTTGCGCCGGGCCGGGTCGAAGTCGCCGATGAAGTGCGGCATGTCCACGCACACGGTCGGCATGACGACGCCGTCGGCGCGGGCGCGCTTGAGCTCGGTCAGGCGGGTGGCGAAGTGGAAGTCGCCCTTGCCGCGCAGCTCGACGGCGTCGAAACCGGCCTCGACCGCGAAGGCGTACTTCTCCTGCAGCGTGCGGCCGGGCAGAAGCTGCTCCTGGACGGAAAGCTTCACTGTCTCACTCCTCGAATCGGAAGACGAGCTGGAGGACGTCCGCCGGCCGGTGGTCGAGCAGTTCGTAGGCCGCGGCGGCGTCGCCCGCTGGGACCACGTGGCTGACCAGGCCGAGCACACCCACCTCGGCCCGGTGGACGAGCTCCATGAACGTGCGCTGGAGCCGCTCGACGTCCCAGCGGTGGGACAGCCAGGAGGCGACGCCGCCGATCTGGGAGGAGACGAGCTGCACCTGGTTGTGGTGGAACTCCTCGCCGAGCCGCAGGCCGGTCGCGTCGCCCTGGTAGAAGCCGGCGGCGACGACCCGGCCACCCCTGCGCACGGTCCTGATGGCCTCGTGCAGGCCCAGGTGGCTGCCGCTCAGCTCGATGGCGGCGTCGGCGCCCTCGACCCGCTTGCGGATCAGCTCGGCGACCGAGCCGGCGCGCACGTCGAAGGTCTCGGCGGCGCCGAAGGCGCGGGCCAGCTCAAGGCGGGAGGCGATGGCGTCGGCCGCGACGACCCGGGCGCCGCTGAGCACGGCCAGCCGGGTGGCGAGCAGGCCGATGACGCCCTGGCCGAACACGACGAGCTGGTCGCCGAGGTGGACGTCGGCCGCGTGGACGGCGTTGAGCGCGATGGCGCCGACGCGGGCGAACACGCCGGTCAGCGGGTCGGCGGCGGGCGGCAGCACGTGGCCGGCCAGCCGCTCGGCGGGCACGACGGCCTCGGCCCGGTGGCCCCAGACGCCCCAGACGAGGCTGCCGACGGGCGGGTCGGCGACGTCGGGCGCGGCCTCGACGACCTCGCCGACCTCCTGGTAACCCCAGCCCGTGAGGGGGTAGGCGTGCGTGCGGCCGTCGACGAAGAGCCGGCGCTCGACGTCCCAGCGACGGTTCAGGTACGGGTTGGTACCGCGGTAGGCGGTGAGTTCTGTACCGGCCGAAACCCCGGAGTAGAGCGTGCGGACCCGGACGGAACCCGGGCCGAGAGCGGCGGGCGGCTCGGAGCCGACATGAACGCGGCCCGGCCCTTCAAACGTGATGACGCGCATTCCCCCACGCTTACGATTATTGATCAAACGAAAGTCAAGGAATTAGTACGAACATGCAGACCATAGTTGAGCGGATAGCACTCTTAAGTCTAGGACTTCGTTCGGAGGTAAGAATGAAATTGGGTTTCCTGACCGCCTGTCTTCCCGAGCTCGATCTCGTGGATGTCGCCCGGTGGGCCGTCGAGCAGGGTTACGAGGCGCTCGAAGTCGCCGGATGGCCGTCGACGGATACCCGAAATCACATCAGAGTGGACCGTTTCGACGACGCCGAATGCGAGCGGGTCGGGAGAATCTTCGCAGAGACCGGACTCACCCTTTCCTCGATCGCCTATTACGAGAACAATCTGCACCCTCGCGCAGGGGCGGAGGTGAACGCGCACGTGCGCCGGTGCGTGGACGCCGCCGCGGCGCTCGGCTGCCCCACGGTCGGCACGTTCGTCGGCCGCGACCCCGGCCTGTCGGTCCGCGACAACCTCGAACGCGCCGAAGGCGTCTTCCGCCCCCTCGTCGCCTACGCCCGCGACCACGGCGTCGACCTGGTCATCGAGAACTGCTTGATGAAGAGCTGGCATCCCGACGGCTACCCGGGCAACCTGGCCTACTCCCCCGAGCTGTGGGAGTGGATGTTCACACTCGGGCTGCGGCTCAACTACGACCCGTCGCACCTGGTGGCGCTCGGCATCGACCCGGTCGCGGCGGCCATGCCGTACGTGTCGCAGATCGCGCACGTGCAGGCCAAGGACGTCGAGCTGCTGCCGGGCACCCTCAACCGCTTCGGCTACTACGGCCCGATCAGCGGCGAGAAGGGCTGGTACTGCTTCCGGGTGCCGGGACTGGGGCAGATCCAGTGGACCGACGTGATCGGCGCGCTGCGCCGGGGCGGCTACGACGGGGTGGTCTCGGTCGAGCACGAGGACCACGAGTGGACCGGCAGCACGGAGAGGGTACAGAGCGGTCTCGGTATCGCCTACCGGACGTTGCGCCCCCTCGTGCGGGGGTAAGTGCGGCATATCCCCGTGGACGAGGAGCGCGCCATGCCGAAGAGCACAACCGCCGTCCTCTGTGTCACCCTGATGGCCGCGGCCACGCTGACCGCGTGCGGCGGCGGGAACGAGAGGGCGGCCGACGAGATCACCGTCTGGACCGAGGAGAACCTCCCCGACCGGATGGCCGTGCAGAAGCAGATCGCCGCGGACTTCACCAAGAAGACCGGGATCAAGGTGAACCTGGTCGGAGTGGCCGAGGACCAGTTCAGCCAGATCGTCACCTCGGCGGCGGCCGCGGGCAAGCTGCCCGACGTCATCGGGGCCCTCCCGCTGGCGGCCGTGCGCGAGCTGGAGGCCAACGACCTGCTCGACACCGAGACCCCGGCCAAGGTCGTCGACCAGCTCGGCCGCGACTCGTTCTCGCGGCGCGCGCTCGACCTCGACAGTTCCGGCGGGAAGCTGCTGGCGGTGCCCAGCGACGGCTGGGCCCAGCTCGTCCTCTACCGCAAGGACCTGTTCGACCAGGCCGGCCTGGCGCCGCCCGACACGTACGAGGCGCTGGAGGCGGCGGCGCGCAAGCTCAACACCGGCGGCGTCGCCGGCATCACCCTGGCCATCGCGCCCAAGGACTCCTTCACCGCGCAGAGCTTCGAGCACGTGGCCCTGGCCAACGGCTGCCAGCTCGTGGACGCCTCCGGCAACGTCACGCTCGACTCGCCGCAGTGCGTGAAGGCGTTCGGCTTCTACGCCGGCCTCGTCAAGAACTCCTCGGTCAAGGGCAAGCAGGACGTCGACTCCACGCGCGCCACCTACTTCTCCGGCAAGGCCGCCATGGTCATCTGGTCGTCGTTCATCCTCGACGAGCTGGCGGGGCTGCGCAAGGACGCGCTGCCGAGCTGCGCGCAGTGCAAGGACGACCCGGGGTGGCTGGCGAAGAACACGGGCGTCGTCACGGCTCTGAAGGGCCCGGACGGGAGCGCGCCCGCCCAGTACGGGGAGATCGTCTCGTGGGTCGTCACCCGTGACGCGGCCAAGGACCCCGCCGCCACGTTCGTCGCGTACGCCATGAACGAGGGCTACGAGCGGTGGATCGGGATGGCGCCGGAGGGCAAGTTCCCCACCCGCAAGAGCTACGCCGCCGCCTGGAACAAGCTGCCCGCCGGCGTCGACACCAAGAAGCCGCTCGCCGACGTCTACCCGGCCTCCGTGCTGGACGCGCTGCGCGCCGGCCCCGACAGCTTCGGCCGCTGGGGCATCACGCAGGGCCAGGGCAAGCTGGTCGGCGCCACGATGGGCGAGCTGCCGGTGCCGAAGGCGCTCAGCCAGGTCGTGGACGGCTCGCTGACGCCGGAGCAGGCCGCCGCGCAGGCCAAGAAGGACGTCGAGACCATCAAGCGCGGAATCCGCCAATGACCCGCACGCTTCGGCAGCAGGAGGGGCGGGCCGGGCTGGCGTTGATCTCGCCCACCCTCGTCATCACTCTCGTCGTGGTCGTGCTGCCGCTCCTGTGGGCCGTCATGCTGGCCTTCCAGGACGTGCGGCTCATCAACATCCGGAGCAAGGGCCTGTTCGGCGGCTACACGCTGGAGAACTTCCGGTACGTGGTCTCCGAGCCGGGCTTCTGGCCGGCCCTGGTCAACACGCTCGTCTACACCGTGGCCGGCACGGCGCTGTCCATCGTGGTCGGCCTCGTCGCCGCGCTGACGCTGCGCGACCGCTTCAAGGGGCGCACGCTGGTGCGGGCCTCCATCCTCATCCCGTACGTGGCGCCGGTCGTGGCCGTCGCCTTCCTGTGGGAGACGATGCTGAACCCGCAGTACGGCATCGTGAACACCTGGCTCAGCCAGCCGATCGCCTTCCTCAGCCAGGCCAAGGGCACGTTCCTCGGGGTGGAGGTGCCGGTGGCGCTGCTGACGGTCATCGCGTTCGAGGCGTGGCGGTACTTCCCGTTCGCGTTCCTGTTCATCCTGGCCCGGCTCCAGGCGCTGCCCGCCGACCTGGAGGAGGCGGCCGTGGTGGACGGGGCGACGCCCACCCAGCGCTTCCGGTACGTGATCATGCCGCAGCTCTGGCGGATCGTCGCGCTGCTGGCCGTGCTGCGCTTCGTGTTCACCTTCACCAAGTTCGACGACGTGTACCTGCTGACCGGCGGCGGCGCCGGGACCGAGGTGGTCAGCGTGCGCGTCTACAACTTCCTGACCTCGCGCGACGACATCGGCGCCTCGGCGGCGCAGGCGATCGTCCTCGCCGTCGTGCTGGTCGTCTTCCTGGCCCTCTACCTCAGGTTCTTCGCGGGAGGCGAACGTGAGCAGGACCGCTGAGCCGGTGGTGGCCGCCGGCGGGGGCGAACGGCCCGCGAGCGGGCGGCGCGGGCGGCCGATGAGCAGGGACCGGGTGGAGCGGGCCGTGCTGCGCGTGCTCAAGCCGCTGGTGATCGCCGTGCTCGTCGCCGTCACCGCGTTCCCGTTCCTCTACATGGTCACGCTGTCGCTGCGCGACATCCAGGAGCTGATCCTCGACCCCGGCTCGCTCTGGCCGCGCCGGCTCACCCTCGACACCTACGCCGACGTGCTGGACCGGCAGGGGTTCCTGACGTTCCTGGGCAACAGCGCGATCGTGGCCGTGGGCACCGTGGCGGTCACGCTGCTGATCTCGATCCCCGGCGCGTACGCGGTGGCCCGGCTGCGCTTCTTCGGACGCCGGCAGGTCCACTTCCTGTTCCTGGCCGTGTACCTCTTCCCGGCGATCGTGCTGGCCATCCCGCTCTTCGTGCTCTTCACGATGATGGGGCTGCGCGGGTCGCTGCTCGGGCTCATCCTCGTTTACATCGCGCAGACCGTGCCGGTCACGGTATACATGCTCCGCAACTACTTCGAGACCGTGCCGCGTAGCGTGGAGGAGGCGGCCGCCATCGACGGCTGCACGCGCCTGTCGACCATCTGGCGGGTCGTGCTGCCGCTGTCGAAGCCCGCGCTCATGGCGACCGGCCTCTACGTGTTCATGATCGCCTGGAACGAGTTCCTGTTCGCCCTGCTCTTCCTCGTCGAGAGGCGGGAGAGCTGGACGGTCTCCCTGGGACTCTCCCAGCTCGCGGGTAGCATCGAGATCCCGACCACGGTGCTCATGGCCGGGTCGGTGGTCCTCACGCTGCCCATCGTGATCGTGTTCTTCGCCAGCGAGCGCCTGCTCACCGAGGGTCTCACGGCGGGAGCGGAGAAGGGGTAGACGACGATGCTGACGGCAGGGCACATCCTCCAGCTCATCCGTGATGGGTCCTGCCGCACCCGCAAGGAGCTCATCGAGTACACCGGACTGTCCCGGTCGACGATCACCGACCGGGTCGACCGGCTGATCGAGGCCGGCTACATCCACGAGTCCGGCGTCGCCAGCTCCGGGGGCGGCCGGCCGCCCTCGGTGCTCGACCTCGACGCGGGCAAGCGCCTGGTGCTCGTGGCCGACCTCGGCGCCGGCCACGCCCGCGTCGCGCTGACCGACCTCGCCGCCCGGCCGCTGGCCGAGGAGCACACCGAGATGCGCATCGACCGCGGGCCCGACGCCGTCCTCACCTGGGTGCGGCACGCGTTCCAGCGGCTGCTGGACCGGACGGGCATGCCGCGCGAGCGGGTGTGCGGCATCGGCGTCGACCTGCCGGGCTCGGTGGACCACGGCACCGGGCGGCTGCTCCGCTCGTTCCTCATGCCCGGCTGGGACGACCATCCCATCAGCGCGAGCCTCAGCTCGGCGTTCGGCGTGCCGGTGCTCGTGGAGAACGACGCCAACGCGATGGCGCTCGGCGAGTGGTGGTCGTCGTGGCGGCGCACCCGGGCGCTGCTGCTCGTCAAGGTCTCCACGGGCATCGGCACCGGCGTGGTGCTGGACGGCGCCGTCTACCGGGGCGCCGAGGACGCCGCCGGCAACCTGGGCCACGTGCGGCTGCGCGAGAGCGACGACCGGGTCTGCACGTGCGGCTCGCGCGGCTGCGTCGCCTCGCTGGCCAGCGGCCACGCGTTAGCCACCGACCTCGGCGTGGAGACCAGCCGCGACGTGGTGCGCCTCGTCCAGGCCGGCGACCCGGCCGCCATCGCCCACGCCCAGGAGGCGGGCCGCACGCTCGGCGTCCTGCTGGCGACCGCGGTGAGCCTGCTCAACCCGGGTGTGCTGGTGCTGGCCGGGGACATGGCCGACGCCGGCGAGCACTACCTGACCGGCATCCGGGAGAGCGTCTACCGGCGCAGCCTGCCGTACACGACGCGCAACCTGGAGATCGTGACCAGCTCGCTGGGGCAGCAGGCCGGGATCGTCGGGACGGCGGTGATCGTCATGGAGCACGTGCTCAGCCCGGAGGCCGTGGACGCCGCCCTCGCCGCCCCGGCCGGCCGCTCCCGTACCGGCACCTGACCGCCTATCCCGCCAGGGCGCGGGTGAGGCGGGCGCGGGCCGTCACAAGGGAGGGGCCGTACCAGGTCAGGTCGCGCCCGCTGACCAGCGCGCACCGCAGGCCGGGGAAGCACTCGGGGCCGTCCCCGGCGTGGAAGGCGTACGGCTCGTCGGGCAGCACCACCAGGTCGGGTGCCCGGGCGGCCAGCTCGGCGAGCGGCACCTTGGGGTAGCGCTCGGCGTGCCCCGCGTACAGGTTGTCCACGCCGAGCCGGCGCAGCACGTCGCCGGTGAACGTGTCGCGTCCCACCACCATCCAGGGCCGCCGCCAGATGGGGACGACCGCCGTGCGCCGCGGCCCCTCCTCCGGCTTCCGCCAGACCTCGCGCGCCTCGTGCAGCCAGGCGGGCGGCTCGGTGCGGCAGGCCTCCGCGAACATCCGTTCCAGGGAGGCGAACGCCTGGTCCAGGGTCTCGATCCTGGTGACCCAGACGGCCAGGCCGGCCGCGCGCAGGGCGGCGATGTCGGGCTCGCGGTTCTCCTCGGCGTTGGCCAGCACCACGTCGGGGCGCAGCTTCCTGATCACGTCGAGGTCGGGGTTCTTGGTGCCGCGCACGCGCGTGACGTCCAGGCCGGCGGGGTGTGAGCACCAGTCGGTGGCGCCGGCCAGCGCGCCGGGCATGGTTGCCGCCACGGACTCGGTGAGCGACGGCACGAGGGACACGATCCTGGTCACGGCCCCGGGCACCCGCACGGCCGCCCCGGTGTCGTCCCGTACGCCCGGCTCCGTCATCGCCGCCTCCTCATCGCATGCCGCTCCTGCCCATCCTCCCCTGTTCGGCGTCACGCCCGCCTGACCGAAATTGAGTGAAATACAGTGAATTCTTAGCCGAATGTGCGCGGGTCCTCCACAAGCTGCATAACGAATCCGTAGAATCCCCCATAAAGATCATTACGTCTGGATCGGGGGATCTCCGGTTGGAGCGAGAATCGCTGGGCTTCGATCCGAACACGCCCAACGTCGCCCGGCTGTACGACTACTACCTCGGGGGCAAGGACCACTTCCCGGCCGACCGTGAGGCCGCCGAGAAGATCCTCGCCGTCGCGCCCGAGGTGCGTCTCGCCGCGCGGGCCAACCGGGCGTTCCTGGGGAGGGCCGTCCGCTTCCTGGCCCAGACCGGGGTGACGCAGTTCCTCGACATCGGCACCGGGTTACCCACCCAGGGCAACGTGCACGAGGTCGCCCGCGAGGCCGCGCCGGGGGCGCGCGTGGTCTACGTGGACCGTGACCCCGTCGTGCTCGTCCACGCCCGCGCGCTGCTGGCCGACGACGCCAACACCGTCGTCGTCGAGGGCGACGTGCGCGACCCCGGCGGCATTCTGAAGAACCCCGACGTGACGGGGCTGCTGGACTTCAGCCGGCCCGTCGCCGTGCTGCTCGTCGCGGTGATGCACTTCGTGTCCGAGGACGAGGGCCCGGAGGAGATCATCGGGGCGCTGCGCGAGGCGATGGCACCCGGCAGCTACCTGGTCATGTCGCACGGCACCAGCGACGCCCGGCCCGATGCCGTGGACAAGGGCGTCGAGGTCTACCGGAGCGCGACCTCGCCGCTGACCCTGCGCAGCCGCGAGCGCGTCAGGGAGCTGTTCGGCGGGTTCGACCTGGTCGAGCCGGGCATGGTGTGGCTGCCGCAATGGCGGCCGGACGAGACCGACATGATCGACTTCGCCGACGACCCGCAGTCGTCGCTCATCGTGTGCGGAGTCGGCCGCAAGAACTAGCGGACCTGTCCGCTGGTTCTCGCGGACCTGTCCGCTGCTTCTCGCGGACCTGTCCGCGCCGGCGCGACGCCCCGGCGCGGACCCCGGCGAGCGGTTACTTCAGGGCCGCGAGGGCGGCCTCGTAGTCGGGCTCCTGGGTGATCTCCGGGACCAGCTCGGAGTGGATCACCTTGTTGTCGCCGTCGAGCACGATCACCGCGCGGGCGGCGAGACCGGCCAGCGGCCCCGACTCCTGCGCGACGCCGTACTCGGTCAGGAACTCGCGGCCGCGCATGAGCGACAGCATGACCACGCTGTCGAGCCCCTCCGCGCCGCAGAAGCGCTGCTGCGCGAACGGCAGGTCGGCCGACACGCACAGCACCACGGCATCCGGGTGCTCGGCGGCGACCTGGTTGAAGCGGCGCACCGAGGCGGCGCAGACACCGGTGTCGACGCTCGGGAAGATGTTGAGCACCTTGACCGAGGAGCCGAACGACTCCAGCGTGACGTCGCTCAGCCCCTTGCCCACCAGGCTGAACCCGGGCGCCTCGTCACCCTGCCGCGGGAACGTGCCGCCCACCGTGACCGGGTTGCCCTTGAACGAGATCTCGGACATGAGAAAACCTCCTGTTAGCTGTGGTCCCCGGTGGCGATCCTATCGGCGGGCCGAGCGGTCGCCCCGGGGCAGCCCAGAGTCTCCTCGACGTGTCCTCACACGTTTCGCCGGTACTGGCCCCCCGCCTCGAACAGGGCCTCCGTGATCTGGCCGAGCGAGCACACGCGCGCCGCGTCCATCAGCACCTCGAAGGCGTTCGAGCGGGACATGGCCGCCTCGCGCAGCCGGGCCAGCGCGGCCGGAGCCTCGGCCCGGTGCCTCTCGTGAAAGGCGTCGAGCCGGTCGAGCTGCGAGCGCTTCTCCTCCTCGGTGCCCCGGGCCAGCTCCAGCTTCCGCTCGTGCGGCTCGTCGCCGCGCGGGTTGCGGAAGGTGTTGACGCCGATGATCGGCAGCGAGCCGTCGTGCTTGCGCATCTCGTACAGCATCGACTCGTCCTGGATGCGCCCGCGCTGGTAGCCCGTCTCCATGGCGCCCAGCACGCCGCCCCGGTCCGACAGCCGCTCGAACTCGCTGAGCACGGCCTCCTCGACCAGGTCCGTCAGCTCCTCGATGATGAACGAGCCCTGCAGCGGGTTCTCGTTGCGGGCCAGGCCCCACTCGCGGTTGATGATGAGCTGGATGGCCATGGCCCGGCGCACCGAGTCGGCCGACGGCGTGGTCACCGCCTCGTCGAAGGCGTTGGTGTGCAGGCTGTTGCAGTTGTCGTAGATGGCGATCAGCGCCTGCAGGGTGGTGCGGATGTCGTTGAAGTCCATCTCCTGGGCGTGCAGCGACCGGCCCGAGGTCTGGATGTGGTACTTGAGCTTCTGCGAGCGCTCGGCGGCGCCGTACCTCTCGCGCATCGCGACCGCCCAGACGCGCCGGGCCACCCGCCCGAGCACGCTGTACTCGGGGTCCATGCCGTTGGAGAAGAAGAACGACAGGTTGGGCGCGAAGTCGTCGATGTCCATGCCGCGCGCGAGGTACGCCTCGACGTAGGTGAAGCCGTTGGCCAGAGTGAAGGCGAGCTGGCTGATCGGGTTGGCCCCGGCCTCGGCGATGTGGTAGCCGGAGATCGACACCGAGTAGAAGTTGCGCACGCCGTTGGCGATGAACCACTCCTGGATGTCGGCCATCATCCGCAGCGAGAACTCGGTGGAGAAGATGCAGGTGTTCTGCCCCTGGTCCTCCTTGAGGATGTCGGCCTGGACCGTGCCTCTGACCGTGGCCAGCGTGCGGGCGCGCAGGTCGCGCGCCTCCGCCTCGGACGGCTCGCGCCCCTGCTCCGCCCGGAACCGGTCGAGGGCCTGGTCGACGGCCGCGTTGAGGTAGAAGGCCAGGATGGTGGGCGCGGGCCCGTTGATGGTCATCGACACGGACGTGTTGGGCGCCGCCAGGTCGAAGCCGTCGTAGAGGGCCTTCATGTCGTCGAGCGTCGCGATCGACACCCCCGAAGTACCGACTTTTCCGTAGATGTCGGGGCGGAGGTCGGGGTCGTGGCCGTACAGCGTGACCGAGTCGAACGCGGTGGACAGCCGCGTCGCCGGCTGCCCCTCCGACAGCAGCTTGAAGCGCCGGTTGGTGCGGAACGGGTCGCCCTCCCCCGCGAACATCCGGGTGGGGTCCTCGTCGTCGCGCTTGAACGCGAACACGCCGGCGGTGAAGGGGAAGCGGCCCGGCAGGTTCTCCGAGCGCAGGAACCGGAGCAGGTCGCCGTGGTCGCTGTAGCGGGGCAGCGCCACCCGGGGGATGCGGTTGCCGGACAGCGTCTCGCGCCACAGCGGCGTGTGGATCTCCCGGTCGCGCACGCGGACCACCAGCTCGTCGGCGGTGTACTGCTCGCGCGTGGCGGGCCAGGAGTCGAGCAGCGCCCGGCTCTCCTCCGACAGCTCGCTCTCGGCCCGCTCCTCCAGACCCGCCAGCCGCTCCTCGCCGCCGCCCTTGCCGTCGCGCCGGCCGCTGTCGTCGTCGCGCTTCAGGAGCGCGCGCACGGCGGCGACCTGCTGGCGGCGGCGGGCCGCCTCGGCCTGGGCGAGCGTCTCGGCGTGGTAGCCGCGGACGGTCTCGGCGATCTCCGCCAGGTAGCGGACCCGCGCGGGCGGGACGATCGCCTCGGACGTCTCGGAGGTACGGCCGCGCACCGGCGCCAGCAGCCCGGATCCGGCCGGCAGGCCCTTGTCCACGAGCATCGTCTTGATGTGCTGGTAGAGGGCCGTCACCCCGGCGTCGTTGTAGCGGGCGGCGATCGTGCCGAACACCGGCATGTCGTCGGGCGAGACGCCGAACGCCTCCCGGTTGCGCACGAGCTGCCGGCGCACGTCGCGCAGCGCGTCCTCGGCCCCGCGCCGCTCGTACTTGTTGATCACCACGGCCTCGGCGAAGTCGAGCATGTCGATCTTCTCCAGCTGGGAGGCCGCGCCGAACTCCGGGGTCATGACGTAGATCGGCACGTCCACGTGCGGCACGATCCCGGCGTCGCCCTGACCGATGCCGGGCGTCTCCACGATCACCAGGTCGTAGCCGGCGGCCCGGCAGGCGGCGACCACGTCGTCGAGGCAGGCGGGCACCTCGTTGGGGGCGCCCCGGGTGGCCAGCGAGCGGAAGTAGGTCTGGGGGCCGAGGCTGTTCATGCGGATGCGGTCGCCGAGCAGCGCGCCGCCCCCGCGCCGGCGGGTGGGGTCGATGGCGATGACGGCGATGCGCAGCTTGTCGTCGTTGTCCACGCGCAGCCGCCGTACCAGCTCGTCGGTGAGCGAGGACTTGCCGGAGCCGCCGGTGCCCGTGATGCCGAGCACGGGGGCGCGCACCCCGGTCAGCAGCTCCGCGTCACCCGCCGCGGGCTCGCCCTCCGCTCGGGACCCGCCGGCCGCGCGCAGCCCGTCGAGCAGCCCGGCCGGCGCGCGGCCGGACTCGATCAGCGTGATCGCGCGGGCCAGCGCGGGCTGGTCGCCCGAGACCACGGCCTCCACCGACGGCGGGTCGCCCAGCTCGACGTCGCACTCCTCGACCAGCTTGTTGATCATCCCGGGCAGGCCGAGGCGCTGGCCGTCCTCGGGCGAGAAGATCCGGCTGACGCCCCGGGAGTGCAGCAGCTCGATCTCCTCCGGCACGATGACGCCGCCGCCACCTCCGTACACCTTGACGTGCCCCGCGCCGCGCTCGCGCAGCAGATCGACCAGGTACGTGAAGAACTCCACGTGCCCGCCCTGGTAGGAGCTGACCGCGACGCCCTGGACGTCCTCCTGGATGGCGGCGGTGACGATCTCGTCCACCGACCGGTTGTGCCCCAGATGGACGACCTCGGCACCCTGCGACTGGAGGATGCGGCGCATGATGTTGATCGCGGCGTCGTGGCCGTCGAACAGCGCGGCTGCCGTCACGAAGCGGACGGGATGGACCGGTACGTGCACGCCTGATCACTCCTCTTTGAGCGGCCTACCCTCAAGATACTAGGACGTCCTACTATTTCCTGTCGCGTGGCGGGTACAGGACAGGCATGCGCGCACTCACCTTGCGGCCGGACACCCGCGGGTCGCTCCGCGTCGAGGACGTGCCCGATCCCGAGCCGGGCCCCGGTGAGCTGCTCGTCCAGGGGCTGGCCCTGGGCATCTGCGGCACGGACCGGGAGCTGGCCTCCGGCGAGTACGGCTTCTGGCGGGGCGAGAAGGACAGCATGATCCTCGGCCACGAGTCGCTCGGCCGCGTGCTCCGGGCACCGGAGGGGTCCTCCTTCTCCCCCGGCGACCTCGTCGTGGGCGTGGTGCGCCGGCCCGACCCGGTGCCGTGCCCGGCCTGCGCCCGGGGCGAGTTCGACATGTGCCGCAACGGCCGCTACACCGAGCGCGGCATCAAGGCGCTCGACGGCTTCGGCAGCGAGCTGTGGACCGTGGAGGAGGACTACGCGGTGCGCATCGACCCCCGGCTGGAGCGGGTCGGGGTGCTGATGGAGCCGACCTCGATCGTGGCCAAGGCGTGGGAGCACATCGAGCGCATCGGGGCGCGGGCCTGGTTCGAGCCGCGCACGGCGCTCGTCGTCGGCGCCGGGCCGATCGGCCTGCTGGCCGCCCTGCTCGGCACGCAGCGCGGGCTGGAGGTCCACGTCGTCGACCGCACCACCGAAGAGCTCAAGCCCGACCTGGTGCGCTCGCTCGGCGCCGTCTTCCACTCCGGCAGCTCCCTGGAGCCGGTGCGCGACCTGCGCCCGGACATCATCGTCGAGGCCACGGGGGCGGGCACGATGGTCCTCGACTCGATGGTGATGAGCGGTTCCGCCGGCATCGTCTGCCTGACCGGGGTCTCGGCCCCCGGCAAGGTGCTGGACGCGGACGTGGGGCGCATCAACCGGGACATGGTGCTGGAGAACGACGTGGTGTTCGGCTCGGTCAACGCCAACCTGCGCCACTTCCGGGCCGCGGGTGACGCGCTGGCGGCGGCCGACGGCGCCTGGCTGGAACGGCTGATCACCAGGCGGCTGCCGCTGGAGCGGGCGCCGGAGGCGTTCGAGAAGCCGGGCGACGACGTCAAGCTGGTCATCGACCTCACCACCGGCTGACCGGCGGCCTCGCGCAGGGGACGTCAAGGCGCGTCAAAGGGGCGTCAGGGAATCGTACGGGCGGCTCTCGCGTACGTCAGCGTCTCGACTCGTACGGGCGGCGGCGGGCGGCGGGATGCTCTCGGGGAGGCCCGCCGATGACGACGGGGACCCGCTCGCCGGCATTCTCGTGCCCGGGGCCTGACCAGGCGGTGTCAGGGTCGGACCAGGCGGGATCAGGGTCGGTCCAGGTGGGGTCGGCGTCGGTCCAGGACAGGCCGTGGTCGCCGCGTGATGGCGCGTTCCAGGGCCAGGCGAGGCGGCGATGGGTGCCGCGGCGGCGTCCCGCGAAGCGTAAGGAGAGCACGATCGTCGTCAGCACCATGACCGCGAGCAGCGCGTGGGGTGTGCCCAGCACGTCGAACACCGACCCCTGGGGCTCCCGCGCCCGGGGCGCCGGCGCGAACGGGTGCTCGGTGGCCCGGATCTCGCTCGGCGTGGCGTCGGCCTTGACCAGGCGCGGCAGGCCGTACCCGACGACCTTGTCGGTCTCGCGGACCTTGCGCTTGAGCCAGACGCGGTCGACGTTCGCCTCGATGGTGTGGATCTTGCCGCCGGAGACGCTCTCGACGATGCCGACGTGGTCGATGCCCTGGTAGCTCTTGCCGCCCTTCCAGTCGAAGAAGACCAGCGCACCCGGCTCGGGCGTGGACGACCAGGCGCCCTGCTTGATGAACCACGCGGCGTGGGACGGCGTCCAGGCGAAGCTGCCGACGTGGTCCACGATGCCGGCCCGGTCCGCCGCCCAGGCGATGAACATGTCGCACCAGGGCGCGTCCCGGTACTGGGCGTCCTGGACGCGCTCGGCGTACCAGTGGCCGAACTTGGTGTTCTGGCCGTCCTTCTCCCGGTAGCCGATCTCCTTACGGACCTGTCTCAGCAGAGCTTCCGCGATGGGATCCAGCGCGACTCCTCCCAGAAAATCCGGACGATCACGATGTACGGTAATCGCCGCGCGGCGAGCGCGAGCCGTGCACCGCGAAAGTGGCGAGCTCTGAGAAGAAAAAGGACTCCTGTGACGGAAGTGACGGAGTTAGGACCCCGCGCCCACGCGCCAGACCTGCTCGTCGCCCGTGCCCGGCGCCACCACGTCGGCCACGATCACGGTCACGTTGTCCGGCGAGCCGCCCTCGTTGGCCAGGTCGATGAGGCGCTGCGTGGCCAACGCCGGGTCCGGATGCGTGGTGAGCACCTCGTGCAGCATCTCGGGACCGAGCACGGCCGTGAGGCCGTCGGAGCACAGCAGGTAGCGGTCGTCGGGCTCGGCCTCGCGCAGCGCCATGTCGGGCTCGGCCCGGCCCTCGCTGCCGAGCACCCGCAGCACCATGGAACGCCGGGGATGAACGGCGGCCTGATCCTCCGTTATCCGTCCTTCGTCCACCATCGACTGCACAAGTGTGTGATCCTTGGTCATCTGGTAAAGAGCACCATCGCGAAGCAGGTATCCGCGGGAGTCACCGAGATGAGCCAGGGCGAACCGGTAACCGTCCCAGAGCATGGCGGTCACCGTGGTCCCCATTCCCCTGCGTGCCGGGTCGATCTCCGCCAGTTCGACCAACCGGCGCGCCGCCTCGTGCACGGCGCCCTCGAGGGCGGCCTCCAGGTCGGCGCCAGTCTCGGGAAGCGTGGCATCCAGCTCGCGCATGACGGCGATCGCCGCCGAGCTCGCGAGCTCGCCGGCCGCGTGGCCGCCCATCCCGTCAGCCACCACGAGCAGCCGGCCGCTCGCGTAGCCGGAATCCTCGTTCTGCTCCCTGCGGCGCCCCACATCTGATCCGGCGGCATAGCGGATGTTGTGCTTCATACCTAGCAGTAAATCATTGGTTGAAAGACTTCACAAGCAGATGCGCTGAAGACTCTTGTGAACTACTGTGGTCGCATGAGCCACGACCCGACCGTGAACGCCGGGGACATCGCCCGGCTCGCGGGGGTCGGGCGCGCCGCGGTGAGCAACTGGCGACGCCGCCACGACGACTTCCCCCGTCCCGTGGGCGGAACCGCGAACCAGCCGCTTTTCTCGTTGCGGCAGGTGGAGGCGTGGCTGCGGCGCTATGGGAAGTCCTACCAGGTATCCCTGGGAGATCGTGTGTGGCAGCGCCTGAAAGCTGCCGGAGATCTACGCCTGGGTGACCTTGTGGCCGAGGCGGGTGAGTTTCTTTCCACCGGGAGCGCCGAGCTGGACCCCGAACTGGCCGAGCTGGTGTACGAGCTGGGCGAGCGGCACGGGCGGCTCACGGCGTACGAGTTCCTGTGCGAGCGCTACCTGGAGGCGCACTCGCGCCAGCTCTCGGTGACCCGCGAGGACGTCGCCGAGCTGATGGTCCGCCTGGTCGGCGCCACCCCTGCCGCCGACGGCCACCTCACGGACGGCCACTCCACCGACGCTCTCTCCACGGACGACCACTCCGCGGAGAGCCGTCCCGCGCACGGCCGTCCCACGGCGGTCCTCACCGCGGCGTCCGACGGACACCGCGCGGCACCCGGCGGCCGGATCGTCGGCGACCTGGTGGCCGGCGGCCCGGCGGGAAGCGAACCGCCGGCGGGAAGCTCCGCGCGGAGCGGCTCGACGGGGCACGGCGGCCCGGCCGGGATCGAGGCGCCGGCCACGATCCTGGACCCCGCGTGCGGCGTCGGCACCCTGCTGCTCGCCCCCAAGGCCGCCCGCCTGCTCGGGCAGGACCTCAGCGGCGCCTCCGCCCGCATCACCGCGGCCAGGCTGCGCCTGCGCGGCGCCGACGCGCGTATCGTCCCGGGCGACGCCATCCGCCACGACGCGTTCGCCGGGGAGAAGGCCGACGCCGTCCTGTGCGACCCGCCGTTCAACGAGCGCGCCTGGGGCTACGAGGAGCTGACCGGCGACCCGCGCTGGGAGTACGGCCTGCCGCCGCGCGGCGAGCCCGAGCTCGCCTGGGTGCAGCACTGCCTGACCCACGTCAGGCCGGGCGGTCTGGTCGCCATCCTCATGCCGCCCGCCGCCGCGAGCCGCAAGGCGGGCCGCCGCATCCGGGCCAACCTGCTGCGGGCCGGCGCCCTGCGCGGCGTCGTCGCGCTCCCCGGCTCCGACCTGTGGCTGCTGCGCCGGCCGCGCGCGGGCGAGCGCCCGCCGTCCGACGTGCTCATCCTCGACGCGACGGCCGACCTGTCCGCCGTCGAGCCGGCCTGGCGCGCCTACCTCGACGACCGCTCCGACCGTACGGTGCGCATCATCGACCTGCTGGCCGACGAGGTGGACATGACGCCGGCCCGCCACCAGCGCCGCGACGACGTCGGCCGGGCCTTCACCGAGGCGCGCGACCGCTTCCTCGCGGCCGCCGCGGCGCCGCCCGACCTGAAGGTGCTGGACCAGCCGCTCGACCAGCCCGCCACCACCGTCGGCGACCTCATCAAGGAGGGCCTGGTCACGGTGCTCCAGGCGCCGCCCAAGATGGCCGCCGACGGCGGCGACCTGCCGGTGCTGACGGCCGACGACGTGGCCGGCGGCACGCCGCCCTCCGGCCGGGCGGCCGCCCAGCAAGGGCTCGTGCAGGTGCGCCCCGGTGACGTGGTGGCCTCCTACTCCAGCGTCCGGGTCATGGCCGAGGGCGGCTGCGTGCTCGGGCCCCATCTGACGCTCTACCGGGTGGACCAGCGCCGGCTCGACCCCGACTTCCTGGCCGGCTTCCTGCGGGCGGCCGGGGGCCGCGTGACGACCGGTTCCAGCCGCTTCGACGTGCGCCGCACCCGCCTGCCGCGCCTGACGCTGAAGGAGCAGAGCGCGTACGGCGAGGCGTTCCGACAGCTGGCGGTGCTGGAGGACGCGCTGCGTGAAACCTCCGCCCTGGGGCAGACGCTGATCCGTCTGGGCCTCGACGGGCTGGCCGACGGCCACCTGCACCCGCCTGCTCATGGCCTGACTCCGTGAGACGGGCTCGGTCGAGGGCGCGTCCTCGCGCGACGGTGTAGTTTTTCCGGAAAGGCGGCATGGAGGGGCGAATGGTCATCGGCGACCGCTATGTGCTCGACCACTTCCCCCTCGGGCAGGGCGGCATGGGAGCCGTCTACGCGGGCCACGACCGCCACCTCGACCGCCGCGTCGCGGTCAAGCTGCTGCGGCTGCCGAGCGGGCCGGACGGCGAGCTGGAGCGTCGCTTCATCCGGGAGGCGCGCATCCTGGCCCGGCTGGAGCACCCGGGCGCGCCGGTGCTCTACGACTTCGGCACCCACGAGCAGCGGCTGTTCCAGGTGATGCAGTTCATCGAGGGCGTCACGGTGGCCGACGTGCTCAGCGAGCACGGGCCGCTGCCGGTCCCCTGGGCCGCCACGATCGCCGCGCAGGCGTGCGCGGTGCTGTCGGCCGCGCACGCCCTGGCGATCTGCCACCGCGACCTCAAGCCGACCAACCTCATGCTGTGTCCCGACGGCAGCGTGAAGGTGCTCGACTTCGGCCTGGCCATGCTGCGCGAGGCCGACGTCACGACGTTCACCCGGATCGGCCAGATCCTCGGCACGCCCGCCTACATGGCCCCCGAGCAGATCCAGCGGGGCGTCGCCGAGCCGCGCAGCGACCTGTACGCGCTCGGCTGCGTGCTGCACGAGATGCTGACCGGCCGGCAGCTCTTCACCGGGCCGACGGACTACGTGGTGTTCGAGAAGCAGGTCAAGGAGCGGCCCCCGGACATCCCGGGCCTGCCGGCCGGGCTCGGCGCGCTGCTGTCGGAGCTGCTGGAGAAGCGGCCCGACCAGCGGCCCTCCGGGGCGGAGGAGCTGTACGAGCGGCTGGAGCCGTACGCGGTGGGGCTGCCCATGCTGCCCGGTTTCCTGGCCAAGGCGCCGAGCCCGGGCCGCATGTACGCGCGGATGGTCGGCCGCGTCCTCAGCGACTGAAACGCTTCATAACGGGCGCCGGGGTCAGGGGGCGTCGGGCAGGACGCCCTCGATGGCGGTCACGGCGTGGGCGCGGTGCGCGGCCAGCGCCCGCACGGTCCCCTCGGCGTCGCGGCGGCGCAGCAGGTCGAGCGCGGCCCGGTGCTCCTCGATGACCCGCTCCCTGTTGGCCGGCTCCCCGTAGTAGACGGAGCGGTAGGCGTCGGTGGAGTCCCACAGCGTCCTGATCATCCGGACCATGCGCGGCAGCCCGGACGCCTCGAAGATCGTCATGTGGAAGCGGCGGTTGGCCGCGGCCATCGCCAGCACGTCGCCCGCCGCGGCGGCCTCCTCGACCTCCGCCTGTGCCCGCTCGGCCTCCCGGAGGGCCTCGTCGGTGAACCGCCCGGCCGCCCGGCGCACCGCCTCGGCCTCCAGGATCTCCCGGATGAGGTAGACCTCGCGCAGGTCGTCGAGCGAGAGCCGCTCGACGAAGTAGCCCCGGTGGGCCTGGTAGGTGACCAGGCCCTCGCCCTGCAGCGTCTTCAGCGCCTCGCGCAGCGGGACGCGGCTCACGTCCAGCTCCTCGGCCAGCGCCTCCTGCCGGATGGGGTCGCCGGGACGCAGCCTGCCGGTGGTGATGGCGCGCCGCAGCTCCCCCAGGACGAACTGCTGCGCCGTGGGCGGCCTGCGCCGCCCCCCGGACTCGGCCGTGACGCCCCTTGCCGGCCCTTCTGGCGTGGTCATTGGCCCAATATCTCACGGACCCACTGATCGTCCTGTCCGAGCGACGGGGGCGCCAGGCGGTACTCCGGGGGCGTGAGGCCGAGGCCGATGGGGTTGGCCACCTGAGTGGCCGGTCCCTCGCCGACCAGCGGGCTCAGGCCCAGCTCGGTGGCCAGGGCGAAGGCGTCGGCCATGGTGTTGATCGGCCCGCAGGGCACCCCGGCCGCGGTCAGGGCCGTGAACCACGCGCCGGCTGTGCGGGTGGACAGGGCCCGGTCCAGCTCGGCGCACAGCTCCTCCCGGTGGGCGACCCGGCCGGAGTTGGCGGCGTACCTCGGGTCCGCCGCGAGGTCGGCGCGCTCGAGGGCCTCGCACAGGGCGCGGAACTGCCGGTCGTTGCCGGCCGCGATGACGATCGGCCGGTCGGCGGCCTGGAACACCTCGTACGGGACGATGCTGGGGTGCCGGTTGCCCATGGCGGAGGGCACCACGCCGGCGGCGGCGTACCCGGAGGCCAGGTTGGTCATGGCCGACAGCAGCGACGACAGCAGTGAGACCGTCACCCGCTGCCCCTGCCCGGTGGCGTCGCGGTGGCGCAGCGCGGCCAGCACGCCGAGCGCCGCGTGCAGCCCGGTGATCACGTCCACGAGGGCGACGCCCGCCTTGGTGCCGGGCCCGTCCGCTTCGCCGGTGACGCTCATCAGCCCGCCGACGGCCTGCACGATCAGGTCATAACCGGGCAGCTTCGCGCCCTCGCCCTCGCCGAACCCGGTGATGGAGCAGTAGACGAGCCCCGGGTTGACCGCGCGCAGCGCGTCGTGGCCGAGCCCGAGGCGGTCCATGGTGCCGGGCCGGAAGTTCTCGACGAGCACGTCGGCGCGGCCGGCGAGGGCGCGGGCCACCTCGGCGTCCGCCGGGTCGCGCAGGTCGAGGGCGATGGAGCGCTTGTTGCGGTTGACGGCGAGGAAGTAGGTGGCCTCTCCCCCGGCGTGCGGCGGGCCCCATGAGCGGGTGTCGTCGCCGGCGCCGGGCCGTTCGACCTTGACGACGTCGGCGCCGAGGTCGGCGAGGATCATGGTCGCGTACGGGCCGGCGAGCACCCGGCTGAAGTCGGCCACGAGCAGGCCGGACAGCGCCCCGCTCACGCCGGCGCCCCGAGGTAGACGGTGACGGTCTGGGTGAAGAACTCGCGGGCGGCCCGTCCCTGCTCCCTCGGCCCGAAGCCGCTGAGCTTGCTGCCGCCGAACGGCACCCAGGGGAAGGTGCCCGCGGACTCGGAGTTGACGTGCAGCACGCCGACGTCGAGGTCGTCCACGGCCCGAGGCGCGGCGCCCAGGTCGCGGGTGAAGATCGCCGCCGACAGTCCGTGCTCGCTGTGGTTGGCCAGCCGCAGCGCCTCCTCCGGGCCCGAGGCGCGCACCGCGCCGACGACCGGTCCGAACAGCTCGGTGCTCCACACGTCCAGGTGCGTGCCGGGCAGAGCCAGCACGGTGGGCGGGGTGAACCAGCCCTCGGCGAGCCGCCCCTGGCTGTACGGCCGGCCGCCGGCCAGCGGCTCGGCCCCGTCCTTGACGGCCCGCAGCACGCCCGCGGCCACGCGCTCCCGGGCCGCGGCGCTGACCAGCGGACCCGTCTCCACGCCGTCCTCGACCGGGTCGCCGACGACCAGCTCCTCGGCCTTGGCGGCCACCTTGCGCAGCAGGTCGGCGGCGACGGCCTCCTCGACCACGAGGCGGGAGGTGGCCGTGCACTTCTGCCCGGTGGACCGGAACGCGCCGAGGCACACCTGCACGGCGGCGTGGTCGAGGTCGGCGTCGGCGAGCACGACGGCGGCGTTCTTGCCGCCCATCTCGGTCTGCACGGGCTTGGCCAGCTCGCCGCAGCGGGCGATGACGGCCCGGCCGACCTCGGTGGAGCCGGTGGGCTTCCACACGACCGTGTTGCCGTAGGTCAGGGCGGGCCCGATCTTCCAGGCGGGGATGGCGATCGGGAAGTTGGACGGGGTGATGAGGCCGGCGACGCCCACGGGACGGCGCATGACGAGGAGGTTCTCGCCGGGGCGCGGGGAGGCGTAGATCTCGCCGCTCTCGCGGTCGGCCTCGGCGGCGTAGTAGCGCAGGATGCGGGCCGAGCCGCGCACCTCGGCGACCGCCTCGGGGAGCGTCTTGCCCTCCTCGCGGCTCAGCTCGCGGCCCCACTCCTCGGCGGCCGCGTCGATGAGGACGGCGGCCCGGGCGAGGACGGCGGCGCGCTCGTGGTGTGGGGTGGCCCGCCAGGCGGGCGCGGCGTCGCGGGCGGCACCGACGGCCAGCTCCACCTCGTCGGGTGAGGCGGCGCGCCCTCGGGCGACGATCTCGCCGGGGGCGGCGGGGTTGGTGTCGGCGAACTCGGCGCCGGATCCCTCGATCCAGCGGCCGTTCACGAGGTTCAGCAGCTCCATGGTCAGCTCACCCTATCTGTACCATATTGGACATTCAATATTGGATCCAAAATACATTGGAGCGCTCATGCACCCCTCCGCTCTCTTCGCCCTCGACAGCCTCCTCACCGACGAGGAGCGCGACATCCGCGAGACCGTCCGCCAGGTCTGCGACCGGGAGATCCGGCCGAACGTCGCCGGCTGGTTCGAGTCGGGCGAGCTGCCCGCGCGCGAGCTGGCGCGCACGCTCGGCTCGGTCGGCGTCCTCGGCATGCACCTCGACGGGTACGGCTGCGCCGGCCTCGGCGCCGTCGCGTACGGCCTGGCCTGCCTGGAACTGGAGGCCGCCGACTCCGGCCTGCGCAGCCTCGTCTCCGTGCAGGGCTCGTTGGCCATGTACGCGATCTGGAAGTACGGCAGCGAGGAGCAGAAGCAGGAGTGGCTGCCCGCCATGGCGGCCGGGGAGCGCATCGGCTGCTTCGGACTCACCGAGCCCGACTTCGGCTCCGACCCGGGCGGCATGCGCACGACGGCCAAGCGCGACGGCTCCGACTGGGTGCTCACCGGCACCAAGATGTGGATCACCAACGGCTCGATCGCCGACGTCGCGGTCGTCTGGGCGCGCACCGAGGACGGCATCCGCGGCTTCCTCGTCCCGGCGGGCACGCCCGGCTTCGCCGCGCACGACCTCAAGCACAAGGTGTCGCTGCGCGCCAGCGTGACGAGCGAGCTGGTGCTCGACGGCGTCCGGCTGCCCGCCGAGGCGATGCTGCCCGGCGCCAGGGGGCTGTCCGGTCCGCTCGGCTGCCTGAACGAGGCCCGGTTCGGGATCGTCTTCGGCGCGATGGGCGCCGCGCTCGACTGCCTGGAGACGGCGCTGGACTACGCCGCCTCCCGCGAGGTGTTCGCCCGGCCGCTCGCCTCCTTCCAGCTCACCCAGGCCAAGCTCGCCGACATGACGCTGGAGCTGGGCAAGGGCCTGCTGCTGGCGGTGCACCTCGGGCGGCTGAAGGAGCGGGGCGAGATCACCCCCGAGCAGGTGAGCGCCGGCAAGCTCAACAACGTGCGCGAGGCCCTCGGCATCGCGAGGACCTGCCGCACGCTGCTCGGCGCGAGCGGCGTCACCCTGGAGTACCCGGTGATCCGCCACGCGGTGAACCTGGAGTCCGTGCTGACCTACGAGGGCACCTCGGAGATCCACGCGCTGGTCATCGGCAAGGCGCTCACCGGCCTGCCCGCCTTCCACTAGGACCGGCCGCCCACCGGGAGCGGCTGCGCTCAGAACGTCTGCCAGGTCGTCCCGGCGACCTGGCAGAGCCGTCCGCGGTGGACGCGCATGGCGCCTGCGGCCACGTCCAGGCTGATCACCGCGAGCGTCTCCCAGCGCTGGTCGAGGGGCAGCCCCGGATCCGGGTGGGCGCACACCGGCGCCACCGGGGCGTGACAGGTCATCGCCCCGGCCCGCGCGGTGAGGTCCGGGTCGGCCAGGCCGCCCGCCCGCTCCTCCAGATGGCGCAGCCGGGCGTACGTGCCGGGCCGCTCGGTCCCGAGGTCCTCGCCCCGCGCCAGCTCCGGGTCCAGGAAGTGGTTGGTGTGCAGGAGCACGCCGTCGATCCCGTTCACCCCGGCCTCCACCACCCCGACGCCGGCCGGGCAGATCTCCAGCGCCCTGACCCCCTCCAGGGTCACCACGATGACGACCGTGGACGCCGACGTCCGCGCCGAGCGGGCGATCTCCGTGGCCTCGTCCAGCGTGGCGGCCTCGTCGAGGATCCGGCGCGCGACCAGGTGGACGGGCACGCCGACCTCCGCGTGGTCGGAGCGGTGGCGCAGGATGTTGAAGTGGACGCCGAGGCCGGCGCCGTTGACGCCGATCTTGGCCAGCACCCCGGCCTCGGTGAACGTGCGCACCCGGCGCCCGTCGCCCGTCTCGAAGGCCCACAGCAACGGCGCGTCGCGCAGGTGGTCGTGCCAGTCCCAGGTCTGGACGGTGCGGGGCGGCCGGCCGGCGTCCAGCACGACGGCGGTCGAGCACTCGCCCTCGCCGCGGTCCCGCACGGCCGCGAGGATCTCGGTGCGGGCGTTGACGGCCGCCACCTGCCAGGGCTCCAGGCCGCAGCCCGCCGCGATGCCGCCGATCTCCTCGGCCAGCGCCGGCGCCCAGGCGGCCGTCGCGGCCAGCGCCCGCTCGGCCAGCTCACGGACCCGCCCGGGCCCGGCCCCGCACGCCTCGAACAGCCGCAGGTAGCCGTCGTGGTTGGCGCGCACGGCGTCGTCCCAGCAGGCCCCGAACTCCCTGCCGCGACCGCCCGGGTCCAGGTGCGAGGAGGTGAACGCGGGAAACCTGGTCACAACGCCACCTCCGGGCGTACGTCCTGCCCTGCCGGGCCCGGGCGGGGGTCCACCTGGTCCATGAGCGCGGCGAGCGCCGGTTCCGCGTCGCGGCGGACCCGCGCGCGCCGCGCGTCGTCGATGTCCTGGCTCAGCTTGAACATGCTGCGCTCCCCCGTCACCCGTACCCGGAAGGCGACCACACCGGACACGATCCCGGCGAAACGCGTTCGGGGCCCGCTAGCATCGGGGGGCGTGGGCCCAGACGAGCCGGCCACCCTCTTCACCGTCGCCAAGACGGCCGGGGTGTCCAAGACGACCGCATCCGACGCGCTCAGGGGCTCGGGCCGGGTGTCCGCGCAGACCAAGGCCCGGGTACTGGAGGCCGCCGCCGCCCTCGGCTACGTGCCCAACGGCTCGGCCCGGCACCTGCGCCGCGCGAGCACCGGCACCATCGGCCTGCACGTGCCGGAGGTGCTCACCCGGTCCGTCTACTACATGGCGTTCGTGTTCGGCGTCGTGCAGGGCGCGGCCGACAACGACTACGACGTCACGCTGATCACCTCGGGCCGCCGCACGCCGCGCGTCGACGGACTCGTGCTCGGCGACCCGCTGGCCGACGACCCGCTCGTGGCCAGGCTCATGGGCGCAGGGCTGCCCACGGTCACCTGCGAGCGCTTCCCCGGCGCGGGCCGGGCCGACGGCGTCGTCCTGTCGCAGCACGCCGACACGGTCGGCGCGCTCATGGACCACCTGAGCGCCTCGGGCGCGAGCCGGCCCGCGCTCATCGTGGCCGGCGACGCGAGCGACTGGGCCGCCGCCGTCCACGGCGGGTTCCGCGAGATAGGTATAGAACACCTCTGAACAGCAGTCACCTAATCAGAAATATGGGA